>DNWN01000031.1 GCA_003507115.1 Cryomorphaceae bacterium
AGGAGGTCGCGCGACTCCCAGGCGCGTTCGATGGAGGATTGGAGTTCCGAGAAATTCATGATCGATGAGTTTGAGTCAGAAAGCTATCTAAAATGAGGCAAGCCGAAGCGGCGTCCAACATACCCTTGTCTTTTTTTACCCGGGCTTTCGCCCCGGCGCTGTGGGCCGCGTGGGCGGCCATCTTGGAGGTGTAGCGCTCATCCGTCCATTCAATGGGAAGGGAGGGCCAAAGGGCTTGAATTTTTTCGCCAAGCGACCGGGCATGCTGACTCCCTTCCGTCTCTCGTCCCATCAGGTCCTTCGGTAGACCTAGCACGATGCCAGAAATTTCCGATTCGCGGTAATGAGAAGTGAGGTAGGTAAGTATTTCCTCGGTGCGATGGGTTCCAACGGGAAAGGCCATACGGTGCGTGGGGTCTGATTCGGCCAAACCCGTGCGCACCGCGCCTACATCCAATCCAAGCCAAATTCCCATCTGACAAAGGTAGGTCAGGGCTGTATCTTTGCCCCAAAGAAAACGCATGGTTTACCCGATTGTCGCCTATGGTTCCCCCGTCCTCAAGCGTGTAGCGCAAGAGGTGGAGGTTCCAAGTACTCAGACAAATGAGTTCATTGAAGATTTGTTCGAAACGATGTACGCGTCGAAAGGCGTTGGTTTGGCCGCTCCTCAAGTGGGGGTCTCGAGCCGGATTTTCGTGGTCGATGGCACTCCCTTCGCGGAAGATGCCGATACGCCCGAAGAGGCCGAGGAGCTCAAAAGGTTCAAGCGTGCCTTTATCAATCCGACCATTGTGGAAGAGTCGGGTACGGCCTGGGGATTTGAGGAAGGCTGCCTAAGCATCCCGGAGATCCACGAAACGGTGCAGCGCAAAACCACCGTGGTAATCGAGAGCCAAACCGCCACGGGGGAGTGGATAGAAGAAACGTTTACGGGTTTGCCTGCACGCATCATTCAGCATGAATACGATCATATAGAAGGCGTGTTGTTTTTGGACCGACTGACGCCTCTAAAGCGCCGAATGCTCCAGGGTAAACTTAAAGATATCGCAGCGGGCAGAGTGACTGCTTCGTACCGGATGAAATTTGACGTCAAATGAGAATACATTGGACATGGGCTCTGAGTCTACCCTTGTGGATAGCGTGCCAAAATCCGGAAGCCGAAGCGGAGGCGCTCATTGAAGCGATGCAATCCGACACGTCGGATCTGGCGGATGCAACGATGCAGGACACCTCTGGATGGCGGGAAACCTACGCGGTTTTTGAGGCCGCAGCGGAATCTGTGGAAAGCGATTCCCTTTGGGCCCGGTATCGATTGATTGCCGGTGACGTCCAATCCCAAGTTCCGGGAGGGGCTCTCTTTGCCATCCAAACATATTTAGAGGTTGCAGACTCTTTGCGTCAACGAAAGGAGGGGGCGCTAGCACTCTTTTCGGTCGCGGTGACATTTGATGAAAAACTGGGTGACCGCTCAAGGGCGGTTCAGGCTTTGAGTATGCTCATGGACCGTTACCCGGGCACCCAGATGGCGGAAACGGCTCGGTCCTACCGCGATGTCCTCCTTTTTGAGAATGACGAATCACTTTTGGACAAAATCCATTCGTGGCAAACCAACGAAGAACCCCAAGAACCATGAAATCGATCAAAACAATTTTGGCCATTGCTGGCCGCCCAGGGCTGTATAACCTCGTGGCCCAAACGCGAACAGGCATTGTCGTGGAATCCCTCGACGATCAAAAACGCTTGACGGTTTCGGCCCAACAACAGGTGCATGCCTTGGATGAAATCGCCATGTATACCCTCGAAGGAGAAAAGCCTTTGCGGGAATTATATGAAGCGACGGGTAAGGCGTTGAAAGGAATCAAGACGGTTTCGCATAAATCCGATTCGGCCGAGGTGCTTGCCGCCTTTCATGAGCACGTCCCCAATTACGATGAAACTCGAGTTTATATCAGCGATATGAAGAAATTCGTCAATTGGTACAACCTCCTGGTCGACTACGGGTTCTTTGAAGACGAAGCCAAGCCCGCCAAGGTGACCAAGGCCAAAAAAACTCAAGCAGCGGATGGCGAATCCGAGTGAGGCACAAGCGGCGTTCCAACGTTTGCTCGGGATCATGGACGATCTTCGAACCAAGTGCCCGTGGGATCGCGAACAAACCGCGGAATCTCTGCGAAAGCTTACGATTGAGGAGACGTATGAATTAGCGGACGCCATTGATTCAGGCGATTGGGATGAGCTAAAAAAAGAATTGGGTGACCTCTTCCTGCATTTGGTTTTCTACAGCAAGCTCGGGGAAGAACGTGGAGCCTTTGATGTGACCGACGTCTTGCATGGCGTATGCGAAAAGTTAATCCGCCGCCACCCCCATATTTATGGTAGCGTGGAGGCGAACGACAGCGAGACGGTCAAAGCAAATTGGGAAGCGATCAAACTGCAAGAAAAGGGGGCTTCTCGAACTTCCGTTCTTGAAGGAGTACCGAAAGCGCTTCCCGCTATGGTGAAGGCGTATCGCATGCAAGAAAAAGTCCAAGGTGTCGGTTTTGATTGGCCCGATGGGGAGGGCGTGTGGTCAAAAGTCCAGGAGGAACTGGATGAACTCCGCAACGCGGCGACCCCGGAGGACGAAGCGATGGAATTGGGTGATGTTCTCTTTGCTCTGGTCAATTACGCCAAGCATAGGGGATTGGATCCTGAACAGGCCTTGGCGCTGAGTAATGCCAAATTTGCTCGCCGCTTCCAATCCATGGAAGATATGCTCTTAGAAGAAGGTCATTCGATTTCGAAGATGGATTTGGAAGGTTGGGAGCGACTATGGCAACGGGTGAAATCCCAGGAAGCATGACCCCATCCATTCGTCGAATTTGTATCGAATTCTTACTCGGACGCGTCCCATACAATCCCCCTCAAAAATGAAGACGGTATACCTTGTTCGTCATGCCAAGTCTTCCTGGGACTTCTCCCATCTGGACGATCGAGAACGGCCGCTAAAGGGCCGGGGCATTCGTGATGCGCAGGCCATGTCCAACTGGCTCATCGAGCGATCCTCTGAGCGTCCAACCCTCTTTTCAAGTCCCGCCACCCGGGCTTGGCATACGGCCCTCATTTTTGCGCGCAACTTTCAGATATCTGCGGAGGCGATTCAAGCCGTGGAGTCTTTGTACGGGGCAACGCCGGAGGATGTTAAGTCCTTCTTGCGGACCTTACCTGAGCAGGAATCCCTTGTGATGCTTTTCAGCCATAATCCCACGATAGAACTCTTCTTGCGGCGTTGTGTTCCCGGGGGCGTTTCTCGGGTTCCCACTACGGGGATGGCGTGTCTGCGCTTTGCAACAGAAAGCTGGAAGGACTTGGATTTTGAGGCGGAATTGCTCTTCTTTGAGTTTCCTAAAAACCTTAAGGAGACTTAGCCGAACTTTACCTCATGATTCTAGGTGCACGTAGCCGGTTTGTCAACCGAGATCTCAGTTGGCTGCATTTTAATGCACGGGTCTTGCAAGAGGCTCAGGATGAGCGAAATCCGCTGATTGAGCGCGTCCGGTTTTTGGGGATTTTCTCCAATAATATGGACGAATTTTTCCGGGTTCGTTACGCCAGCATTCAGCGCTTGTCCAAGCTCCCCAATCAGAAGAAGGTAAGGGAACAGCTGGGAGGCTGGGATGCGCACGCCTTGATGCTCGCCATACAGGAGGAAGTGCAGGCTCAAACCCTTCAAGTAGAAGCCATCTATGAGGACTTGATGGTGGGCCTAGAAAAGGAAGACATTGTCCTCATCACGGAGAAGGAGCTATCCAAGGGCCAAGAAGAATTTGTTCGGAAGTACTACATCGATAAGATCAGTGCGTCGGTGTTCACGATGATTTTGCGCGAGGATTTCCCTTTCCCCGAGCTCAATGATGGATCGATTTATCTAGCGATTCGACTCTTTGACAAGGGTGCAGACGCTCCCATCCAGTCCTTGATAGAGATTCCTACGGACCTCCATGGACGGTTTGTGACTTTGCCGAAGTATGGGAAGAACTACCTGATGTATTTGGATGATGTGCTGCGCTACAACTTGCGCTATGCCTACTTTATTTTCCCGTCCGAGCGCATTGAGGCCCATGCATTCAAAATCTCGCGGGACGCAGAGCTAGACATGGATCATCACGACGTCTCCAAAACGATGGTGGATCGAGTGCGCCGCGGTCTGGAGGATCGGAGTGGGGGAGACCCTGTCCGAATGGCCTACGACGACGACATGGATCCCGTCTTTTTGGAGTCCTTGGTCAAGCGGATTGGATTTGAGGATACCGATGCACTCAATCCTGGGGGTCGGTACCACAACAAGCGGGATCTCATGCGTTTCCCCAACGTGGGAGGAGCGCATTTGGAGTATCCCCCCTTGCCGCCCTTGAATCACCCTGATTTGGACTTGGAGCGATCCCTCCTTCAGGTAATCCGAAAAAAGGACGTGCTCATATTCACCCCATACCATACGTTTTCCTATGTGATTCGCTTTTTGCGCGAAAGTGCCATGGATCCTCAGGTGGAATCCATTTCCATTACATTGTATCGCCTGGCGACGCAGTCTCGGGTGATTTCCGCTCTGATTAATGCAGCCAAAAATGGGAAGCGGGTGCGCGTAGTCATCGAACTTCAAGCGCGATTTGACGAGCAAAACAACATCCACTACTTGGAAAAGATGCGCAAAGAAGGCATTGAGGTCCAAACCGGCGTGGAAGGGCTGAAAGTGCACAGTAAGATTATCTCGGTCGAGCGCAAGACGGAAAAAGGTCGGGAACTTTTTGCGGTGGTTGGAACGGGCAATTTCCATGAAGGAACCTCTCGGATGTATACCGATTACTTTCTCTTTACAGCGGATAGGCGTATCACCAAAGAAGTGGCCAAAGTGTTCTTGTTTTTGGCAGAACCTTACCGTTTACAGAAGTATAAACACTTGTTGGTTAGTCCCCACTTTACTCGGAAAGGATTAGTCCGATGTATTGAGCGGGAAATTAGCCGCGCTCGCATGGGTCAAAAAGCGGAAATCTGGATGAAATTCAACAGCCTTTCCAGCTATGACATGGGTCAGAAGCTCTACGAAGCGAGTCAAGCGGGAGTGAAGATTAAACTGATTGTCCGAGGTGTCTGCTGCGTGAAGCCCGGTATACCCGGCCTGAGCGAAAATATTGAGGTTATTTCCGTCGTAGACCGCTTCCTGGAGCATAACCGGGTGTACGCCTTTTACAACGGGGGCGATTGGTCCATGTATGTGGCGTCTTGTGATTTGATGACCCGAAACTTGGACCTACGTGTCGAAGTGGCTGCGCCCATCTATAGCCCCTCGATCCAAGCGGAAATCATGGATCACCTGCAGTGCATGTGGAAAGACAATGTGAAAGCGCGCTACAGCGTTGACGAGCGGCCAAACGTGTATAGAAAAATTCCCGGGCCGCGGATTCGCAGCCAGGTGGAACTCTATCACTACGTGCAAAACCAGTTGAAAAAAGGCGGACGGCCATGAAAATAGTCAAACTTGCCGCCATTGATATTGGTTCGAATTCCTTGCGCTTACTTGTGAGCAACGTCATTCCAACCCCCGAATACACGCACTACAAGAAGGCCTCGATGACCCGCCTGCCTGTGCGACTTGGAGAGGATGTCTTCCGATCAGGTAAAATTTCGAAGGAGACCGGTGACCGCCTGGTAGAGTCCATGCGGGCCTTTGCCGCCATTATGAAAGTCAATGGGGTTCAGTCCTATCGGGCCTGCGCTACGAGCGCTATGCGGGAAGCCAAAAATGCCGCCCGGTGGATTCGCAAAATCCGCCGTGCTACCGGCATTCACATTGAAATCATCGAAGGGGAACTCGAAGCCCAGTTGATCTACCACGCCAAGCTTTTTGACAAGATTCAGCCGGAAGAACAGCACTTGCTCTTTATCGATGTAGGCGGTGGTTCGACCGAATTAACATTCTTCACGGATGGCCAAGCCGGAGAATCTCGATCTTTTCCCATTGGCACCGTCCGAAGTCTCAACGAGGTTGACAGCCAGCGTGAGTGGGCGACGATGCAAGCCTGGGTGGAGTCGCGCGTGGCGAACCTGGGTGGCCCAGTGGCCCTCGTAGGATCCGGCGGGAATATCAACAAGGCCCACAAGCTTTCCGGTCGGCCTATTAGCGAGCCTCTTTCGAGACAATACCTCGATCGATTAAGCAATCAAATCTCCGGCTTGACGACGGAGGAGCGGGTGATGCAGTTGGGCTTGAACCTCGACCGTGCCGACGTTATCGTGCCGGCCTTAAGTATTTACCGCCGAACGATGCGATGGGCTGGAGCCACCTGGATTTACGTGCCCAAAATCGGTGTGTCCGATGGCATGATTCGCGAACTCTACCACCGGGAGTACAAACCCTTGGTAGAATGAAGCAACTTTCCTGGCTGAATACCTCCTTGGTCTGGCTATGCTTGGCATGCCAAACCCCCGAATCCCCCTTGGGAGTGCACATCACGGTTTTGACCTCCGAGGTACTTCCTATGGCGGATACAGTATTCATCACGGGGAGCTCCGAGGAATTGGGTGGGTGGAATGGTCGGGGTATCGCCTTGGCCCGCGACGCATCGGATGCCCACAGTTGGAGTCTTGATTTTCAGCCGAAGGATTCCGCTTTTGCCTACAAGATCACATTGGGAGATTGGGCGCATGAGGCCAAGTTGCAGGAGGGCATGGCATTCCGGGATTTGGGCGGATGGGCGACCATGGATACGACCTTGCATGTGCTGTCTTTTGGGCCCGCGGAGCGTGTCAACGACGGGCAGGTAAGCGGTTTCCTGCACGTAGTCGACGCACCCGTGGATCCTGCAGGCATCATACCCTCTCGCAAGATGTGGGTGTGGACACCCTACGATCTGAAGCATACCGAATTAGCCGGCCCGGTGGATCTCCTCCTCATGTCCGACGGCCAAAACTGCATCGATCCAGCGACCAGCACCTTTGGGGTAGACTGGGCCGTAGATGAGGCCATCTTGGCCTTGATGCAAGAGGGCCGAATCCGACCCACCCTCGTTGTAGCGCTCCAATGCGCGACGGAAGGGGGCGACCGAAGACGCTTAGAATACGGGCCCGGCGAGCTTGGGGAGGCCTTTACCGACTACCTCGTGCACACCGTGCTGGCTCAAGCTATGGAAAACCCCATCCTGTCTGAGGAGAGCCACGTCTATTTTGCGGGTTCCAGCATGGGCGGTGTTTTGGCCTTTCGCTTGCTAACGGAATACCCCGGCGTGTTTGACGGCGCTTTGGCGTTTTCTCCCGCCGTCTTTGTGGAAACGGGCAATGGCTTGGTGGTCGATGCCATTGGGCCATGGAGAGAAAACGGACGCCCGGCACCATCGGGCTACCTCTACATGGACAACGGGGGCATTGGCCTCGAAGCGCAACTCCAACCAGGCATGGATCTCTTGCTCAAGGAACTCGGCCAAACCGACTACTCGGTAGATCATCTCAAGTGGGTGCGCGACAAAAAAGCGGACCACAGCGAAGTGGCTTGGCGCCAGCGATTCCCGGAAGCGTTTGCCTGGTTGGCGGGAAAAGGGGCCTGGGCGCCCTAAAAAAAAGCCCGCCGAAGCGGGCTTTCGTCATTTCAAGCGTTCCTGATTTATAATGCGGCCAGAACTGCGTCGTAATTGGGCTCTTGGCCCGTCTCAGGGACTTGCTCGGTGTGGGTGATTTGGCCCAAAGCGTCCACGACCACTACGGCGCGGCTAAACAAGCCGGCAAATTTGCTGTCCGCAAACGTTACGCCATAATCCGAACCAAAAGAAGGAGACTTGAAGGCAGAGAGGAAGGCCACGTTTTCCAAGCCCTCTGCCGCGCAGAAACGCGCACCGGCAAAGGGAAGGTCCATGCTAATGTTCAGCACTTGAACTCCGTCCATCGCATGGAGCTTTTCAGAGAAAGCACGAACGCTCTTCTGGCAAACCCCCGTATCAACCGAAGGAAAGATGTTCAAAACAACTTTTTTGCCTGAGTAGTCGGACAAAGAGGCTGCGCTCAAATCTTGAGCTGTCAAGGTAAACGCGGGTGCGGTGCTTCCCACGGCAGGAAGTTCTCCGATGGTGGTGCAGGGGCTGCCGCCCAAAGTGATGTGTGCCATGATCCAAGAGGTTTAATGAATGAATTGAGAGAGGCCAAAGCCCGAGAGTAATCCGACGATGACAATCAGCCAAAGCGCTGCAGGCAATCGGTGGTCTTTTTGAAGTTCAAGGAGTATGGTACTCGAGACATGGAGGAAGATGCCGACGACCAAGCCACCAATAAATCCTTCCATGCCGGGGACATCCAAGGGCAACAGGGTTCCCACCAAGGCGCCTAAGGGTGCGGCCAAACTCATTCCGAGTAAAGCGCCGAGGACTTGGCGGAAGGGTATGCCACATTGGCGGAGCCAAAAGGCCAACAAGGCGGCGATGGGGAGATTGTGCACGCCCAGGGACAGGGCAAAGGCCAGTTGCTCCGATTCGGGCAAGCGCAACATGGGTACGCCTTCGACGACGGAGTGAATCAGCAGTCCGATGTAGGCGGGCCAGGGATTGGGGTCGTGGTGGTGGATGTGACCGTGCTCCAAACCTTTGGATCGGCTGTCCAAGGCAAACTGAAGGAAATAGCCCAATACGATCCACAATCCCCAGGGTAGTGCTCGGTCAGGCTCCACATGGGCCAATTCAGGAATCCAAAGAAATACGGTGACCGCGAAGAGAAAGGCCCCGGAAAAGGCATTGCTTTTGGCTAGCCAGGCACTCGGTATGGAACGGAAGCCCGCAATGGCACCCAAGAAGATGGGGCCAATTAGGATGAGTATAGCGATCAGCGTGGTGGACATGGTCACAAAGTTAGGTCATGGCTTTGTAGATGGACTGTGCCGCCCCAAATACCACGACAGCAATGAGGACCCAACGGACATAGGGTTGGGCTTTCGGGATGCGCACGATGTAGCGCCCTCCAATCCACGCCCCGAGCATGGATCCCAAAGCGAGGATGATGCCGGGACGCCATTCGACCAATCCACTTTGAATGTACAGGATGCCCGCAGGGAGGGCGAGCACCAGGGCCATGAGTAACTTAATCACATTGGCATCCCGCAAATTCCAACGGTCGACAAGTACGAGTACGGATAACATGAGAATGCCTATACCCATTTGGATGTAGCCCCCGTAAAAGCCAATGATAAAGAACAATAGGCCACTTTGCCAGGGCCGTAGGCGCCGCAGCACTTCGGAGGGGCCACCCCAGGCTTCCGGTTTCCAAAATAGGGTCACCAGCATGCCTACCATCACGATGGCAAGGGACCACTCCATGCCGTCCGCGCTGACTTGCGTCCCTACCCAACCTCCGGCAAAAGATCCCAAGAGGGTTGGGAGTATCAGCCCCTTGCCGCGGTGCAAGAGGTAGCGCTTGCGCGCGCTAGGCCGCACACTCGTAATGCTGGTGAAGGTTTGCAGAATGACGCCGACGCGGTTCGTCGCATTGGCCACCGCCCCATCAAGTCCGCCAAAGAGCAAGAGACTCACGGTAATCGCAGAGCCATTTCCCGCCAGAGTATTGACGATGCCTGCAAGGCAGCCACCCAGAAAAAAA
>DNWN01000111.1 GCA_003507115.1 Cryomorphaceae bacterium
ACCAAATGTTCAACCCCCTGCATTCGAACATCGTCCAAATACAACTGAACCACCGCATCGGTGACGTGGCCACTTAATAGATTTTCTTCAATGATGGGGACTAGAAGAGGGGTGGCCATGGGGCGGACGGCAGAATGAGGAAGCACCTCAGCGAGTTTCCGAGGATAGATGCCCGAAGCCACGGTGGCGCGAGTCCCCCAAATACCAATATTCTTGGCGTGTTTGCGGTGCAAGTAATGCACCACCGGGTCAATCACATTGTAGACAGGAATATCCAACTCCTCTTTCAAAACGTCCAAAGCCACCGCGGAGGCCGAATTACAGGCTACCACGATGGCTTTAGCGCCTTGCGCCATCAAATGCTTGGAAATACCCAAAGCATAGGAGCGAATGGCTTCGGGGGATTTTTCGCCGTACGGCAGGTGGGCCGTATCGCCAAAATAGAGAAGGCGTTCATGGGGAAGTTTTCGGGCGATGGCCCGAGCTACCGTCAATCCGCCGACGCCCGAATCAAACAGCCCAATCGGGCCGTCTGAACGTTTCATTACATGCCCAGTTTAACCTTGACGGCTGGCATGAGGTTCATGCCGCCCTTGGCGTAGATGACCATGCCTTTGCTTTGTGAAGCATCCAGAACGTAGGCGACCTTGCTCTCTGTAGCCACCTCATCAATGGCGTTCTGTAATTTCTCCAATACGGGGGTGATCAATTCGATCTCCTTGGATTGAAGCTCCTGCTGAGCGCTTTGCATGTACTGCTGGATGTTGTTGTACATCTCTTGGAGGCGCTGCTGCTCTTGGCGTTGACGAAGTTCCGTCCATGTGCCGGCATTGGCTTGCAGGGTTTGTGCTCCTTTCTCCAATTCGGCGTTCATCTCTCTCGCCTCATTTTCAAATTTGGCTTGCTCTGCTTGGAGCGCTTCCATGACTTTCTTGTAGTCAGGCATCTCCACGAGAATGCTGTCGACATTAATGTGGCCGACCAGAGATTGTCCCATGGAGGGAGCAGCGGTCATAGCGACCAGGGCGAGAACTTTTAGTGCGTTTTTCATAGGGGTCAAAAGTAGTGAATTCAATAACCAAGTTGTTGGAGTACGTCTTGCGTAATATCATTGGACTCGTTGGCGTACACCACACTGACAGACGAGCCTTTGTCAAAGACAAAATCCAATTTCTTTTTGCGTGCCACTTCCTTGATGGCGCCTGCCACGAGGGCTTGTACAGGAGCGACGAGCTCTTCCCGCTTTTCGAAGAGCTGACCTTCAGGGCTGAAGTAGCGCATTTGACGCGCACGAGCGGTGTCGCGCGTATTTTGAATGTTCGCCGCGCGTTCGGCAATCATATCCGCTGTGAGCAGCACGGATTCCGCATCGAGCTGCGCTTGTAAGGCTGCAGCGTCTTCAAATAAACTCGCTACCTCGCCTTCCCAGCGCTTGGAGAGGCGCTCAATTTCCGCTTGCGCTTGCTTGTATTCAGGTATGGCATTGAGGATCGCCTGGGTATCGACATAACCAAGCCGTTGGGCCATGCCCGAGGTGGTCATGCCGAGTAAGACAAGGAGAAGCCAAATACGTCGCATCCTTAAAACTGTTGTCCGAGCACAAAGTGAGTTTGCCATCCAGAAGGTCCGGTTTGGCCGGGCAAGTTATCAAAGCCATAGGCTACATCGACCCCAAGCAGTCCAAACATCGGCATGAATATGCGCAGGCCGAGACCGGAAGATCGCTTTAACTCGAAGGGGCGGTAATCCGCAAAGTTGTCGTAGTTATTCCCCGCTTCGGCGAATGCCAACACAAAAATCTGAGCATTGGGGTTGGGCGACAGCAAGTAGCGCAATTCGGAGGTGAACTTATTGTACAAGGCACCCCCGCCATCTGGGGTCAGACTGTAGTTGGTGTAGCCGCGAAGGCCAATGATTTCACGCCCGTCCAGGACAAAGTTCTGTAACCCGTCACCGCCCAAGTAATAGCGCTCGAAGGGAGGTAAGCCGTAGTCCTTGTTGTAAGAGCCCAGGAAACCAAACTCGGAGTAGGACCGGATAACGAAATTCTTCATGATTTCCGCATAGTAGTCGCCCGTAAACTTCCACTTGTGGTATTCGATGAATTTGAACTTTTCCTCGGTGCTCAACTTGGTATAATCCCGTCCGTCCAATAACGAGACTGGGGGAGTGGCTTCCATGCTGAAAGCGATGCTCGATCCCCGGGTTGGGAAGATGGGCAAGTCACGGTTGTCCCGACGCAAGGACAAAGTATAGGCAATTGAATTGGCAATTCCCGTGGTAAAGTTGCCCCCGACAAAGGGGTAGTTGTTGATGTCAAACCGTCGGTATTCCAGTGCATGGTAGAGCGTGAAGTAGTCATCGGGCCACTTTAAACGTTGGCCTTGACCCAGGGTGACCCCCGTGATGGCAATTTTCTGAGCGGTGCTGTCTGTTCGGCCATTGTAGTTCATCGTGTTGTGGTAGGCCGAGAACGTGACGGAATTGGGCTTCTTACCACCCCACCAGGGCTCCGTAAAGCTGAAGTTGTAGGAACTGTAATAGGTGCCGTTGGTCTGGGCGCGAATCGTAATGGTTTGCCCATCTCCCGCTGGGAGAGGTTGCCATGCTTTTTTGTTAAATAGATTCCGCGAGGAGAAATTGTTGAAGTTCAATCCCAAGGTTCCCACTACGGTGTAGGCGCCCCAGCCCCCTTGTAATTCCAGCTGGCTCGTGGATTGCTCTACCACGGTGTACTCTAGGTCCACCGTCCCTGTCACGGGATCGGGCATCGGTACAGGGGTAATCTGACGGGGATCAAAGTAACCCAACTGGCCCAACTCTCGGACGGTACGCATGATGTCGGCCTTAGAAAACAAATCGCCCGGACGCGTGCGTATCTCGCGGTAGACTACATGGTCATTCGTGCGCTCGTTACCGTTGACGATCACCTTTCGGACGGTTGCCTGACGACCTTCCCGAATGCGGATTTCCATGTCAATGGAGTCGTTTTCGACTTTGACTTCGACGGGAATGACGTTGGCAAAGAGGTAGCCGTTGTTGAGGTAGAGGGAAGAAATATCGTTGCTGTTGGGGTCGCCGTTGATGCGGGTATTTAGCGCTTTGGCATCGTAGCGGTCCCCTGCCCGAATCTTGAGAATGGATTCGAGGACCTCCGTGGGGTACTTGGAATTACCATAGAAGCTGATGCTCCGGAAATAGTACGGGCGACCTTCATCGATAAAGATGTCAATCTTCAACTTGTCGTCCACGCGGTAGATGCTGTCCTTGAGGATGCGCATGTCGCGGTATCCCGCCTCGTTGTACGCCTCCACAATGAGGACTTTGTCCGCCTCGAGCTTTTCCTTCTGAAGCTTGGAGGTGGTGAATATGTTCCACTTGCGGTAGCGGTGGGTATCGTCCATAACTCGGCGAAGCTTGCCATCCGTGAGGGCGGTGTTTCCGTGGAAAACAATGTCATCGATGCGAAGGCGGGGCCCGGGGACAATGTCAATGCGAAGCACCACCGCGTCCAGCAATATGGTGTCTTTTTCAGTCGAAATTTTGGCGGTGGCATCGGGGAATCCCTTTTCCTTGAAGTGCTTTAAAATGGCATTTTCGGCGGTGATTTTGAGGTTCTCGGACACCACCATGCCGCGATTGAGCTCCAGCAATTCGCGCAGGGCATCCTGCTTTCCCTTATTTACCCCAGTGAAATAATATTTGCTCAACTTGGGCAGGGTGGTCAGCCGAAATTCTACGTAAACGGTGCGGTTGACTTTTTGGACCACAAAGAGTTGAACGTCGGAGAACAACTCCTGGTCCCAGAGATTGCGGATGGCCTGACCGACGCGTTCCGAGGGGAATTGCACCTTATCACCGACATTCAAGCCTGAAAGGAGGCCAACCATGGTCGGATCCAGTTGATCTGCTCCGGTCACGGTGATGCCGCCGATTTCATAATCGACTTCCGGCTTAATCTCAATCGCTTGACCCAGTTGGATTTGGGCAAAACTCGAGAAAGGGGCCAGGGCTAAAAAAGCAGCTGTGCTCAGGCGTAAGAGTCGTCGTTTCATCAGGTGCTTTTCTCGTTGAGTTGTTCACTGGTTTTGCCCATGCGTCGCTCGCGCGCTGCATATTGGGCCAGGGCATCGTCTAGATGTTCCTTGGAAAAATCGGGCCAAAGTACGGGCATGAAGATCAATTCGGCGTAACTAATTTGCCAAAGAAGGTAATTTGAAATTCGCTGCTCCCCGCTGGTTCGGATGACCAAATCCGGATCTGGCATAGCATGGGTGTACAGGGCTTGGCCAAATGCGGTTTCATCGATGCTATCAATGCTCCGCTGGCCCAGTTGGACTTCCCGCGCAAGGGTTTTCGTGGCCAGCAGGATTTCCTGGCGGCTACCATAGCTTAAGGCCAAGGTCAGGACCAAGGTGGAATTCCCCGCCGTGGCGTTTTGGACCTCTTTGAGTTCGCGCTGGGCACTCTTGGGAAGCAAGTCTATTCTGCCGATAGCCTGGAGCTGAATGCCGTGTTTCATCAGGGTGGGCATTTCCTTGCTCAGACTGCTCACCAAGATGCGCATGAGTGCGTCGACTTCTGCTTTGGGACGAGCCCAATTCTCTTCCGAAAACGCATAGACCGTCAGGTATTTGATGCCCAGCTCCGCGCAGGACTGCGCCGTGCGACGAAGAGCTTCCACCCCGACCTCGTGCCCGCGAATGCGCGTGCGGAAGCCTTGCTGCTTGGCCCACCGGCCATTGCCGTCCATGATGATCGCGATGTGGGTAGGTAGGCTCATCGGTGTAGGAAGGATGCACATTTTTCCATGAAAGCTTCCAAGTGAAGCCCCATGCCTAGACGGAGGATAAAGTAGGAATCGGTGGTTTGGGCATTCCCTCGCGCCATGCCTACGGGGAGGTCAAGGCCTGAGGGATCCGCGAAGTAGGCCGCTGCATCCCCGTAGGACTCCTGGATCACGCTGACGTCTGCGTAGCTGCCATGGACATCGTCCAGGTAGTCTGTGGAGGTTCGGGTCCAGGTCGCCTCCATATTGACCACCCAAAAAGCATTGAGTTGTGCGCGCCAACCGAGCCCGAAGGGCAGCGTGCGCGCTCGAGTCGCATACCGCGCCTCGGGATTGATCGAAGTGCCCTGCCCCTCCGTACCCAGAGGCTGAAGGGGAATCCACTCTCCTTGGTAATAGCCTTGAGGTTCAAAAGACAGGAGCCCCAGGCCCGCAAAGAGGTAGGGACTGTGCTGAAAGCGGTAGGAGGGAATGGTTTGAGGGAAGAAGTCGACCTCCATGCGTGCCTGGACGCTGCGGAAAGGAGTTTGGATATGAATCTGGCGCTGCTGCCGTTCCGGCCAAGTGCTTTGGGCGTCGTTCGCCTGCAGGGTGCCTTCGCTGTATCCCAGGTGGAAGGCATAGTGCGGGTGGGCTTGAATTCGGTAATCGATGTCCCAACTTTCCCCTTGAGGCAGGAAGGGGCCAGCGGGCCCGACGTCACTCATCATGTGTGTGCCGCCCCAGCTTGCCGTCAATTCCTGTGAACGCTGCGCCCAACCGCCGATGGAGGCGAGAGCGAACGGGATAAAAAGGAGATGACGTATGTTGCCCATATTCAGCCTGCGAAGATACAAATAGCCGGCGGAGCTCAGTTCCTGCGATCCAATCCCCAAAGCAGCTTATTGCGCAGGGTGGAGGCGAAATCGGTGTAGGCGGTGCGCACCAGTTTGAAACGAAAATCGGCCCTCCGTAAAGTGAGCTCTGTTTCGCAGTCCAAAGTGAACACCCGCGAGTCCAATGACGCCAGGAAATTGCCCTCCCGGGCCTCCACCTTGATCGTAATGGTGTCGGCATTGGGTATAACGAGCGGACGTACGGTCAAATTGTGCGGAGCAATGGGCGTCAGGATAAAATTGTTACTTCCAGGCAATAGAATGGGCCCCCCACAGCTGAGGTTGTATCCCGTGGAGCCGGTCGGCGTGGAGATGAGCAATCCGTCCGCCCAGTAGGTATTGAGAAATTCGCCATTGAGGGATACGTGGATGGAAATCATGCTCGTGGTGCCTTTTCGGCTCACGGCGATTTCGTTCAAGGCAAAATTGGGCTGGATAATGTCGTCCGAGGCGGTATGAGCCTCGAGGGCGTTACGCTCGTCTAGGGTGTAGTCGCCAGCCAAAATCGCCTTCAAGGCCATCGGAGCCTCGTCACGGGTGATGTTGGCAAGGAATCCGAGTCGTCCGGTATTCAGGCCGATGATGGGGATGCCAGAGCGCTCCACGAGGGTAGTGGCATCCAGGATGGTCCCGTCGCCTCCAATGACGAGAAGGAAGTCAGGCGCACAGGCCTGCAATTCTTTAGAGTTCTTGAATTCGGGGAAGGTCCATCCTACGGCCCATTGTTCGTTCACACGATGCTGAAAGCCCCGGTACATGACCAGATCACAACCTTCTTTCATCAGAGAATCAATCGTTCGCTCCACGAAGGTTTGCACCTCATCGGGAATCCGTTTGCCGAAAATCGCAATCCGTGCCATACTCAAAGGTCCAAATAATGCAGTAAGTGATCGAGATTGTCTTCCACTTCTTCCGCTCGGTATCCCTTCGGGTAGTAGCCCAGAATCGTACAGCCAAAGCGCTCTAAAGTGGCTAAAGCGGCAGTAGGATCTGCCTGGTCAAGGCGGGCAAAGGAGCGAAAAACATTGCGGTCGGTGATTAAATCGGTGGAAAAGGCGACCACTCGAACCCCTTCCGCTTCGATGCCGCGAATCCATTCGCCACCAAAATGCGTTTGAACGGGATGTTCAAACCAAATGGTCGATCCCGGAAGCTGAAAGGCCCATTGTTGACCAATCCGGTCGGCAATATCCTGGCTTTTATAGCTTCCTTGCCAGAGATCCTTGTCGCAGACGGCCACGCAGTCCACTTGCCAAGCGCTCGCCACGGCTAGGGCATCGACAGGGTGCTGAGCCGCTTGCAAAGCAGGCACAGAAAGGATGTGTCCGCCGGGTCCCATGAGTCCCGTGTAGACCCCTTCTTCCACGATGGGCCAAAAGCGCGTCCGGCTTTCTCCGGTGCGCTCCAAATACTCCGATTCGGAACACGTTTCCGAAAGGGGCCCAGGGTGCGTCAAAAGAAGGTCATTCCAATCCAACATAGGACGAAGTTAGCCCGGATGCCCGAACTTTGGTCCAAATTCTCCGATATGGCATCGCAACCCGCCCGTTTGAGCGTCAACATTAATAAAATAGCCACCCTGCGCAATGCACGGGGAGGGAATGTGCCCAATGTGCTCGAAGCGGCCATTCGGATTCAAGAATTCGGTGCCCAAGGCATCACGATTCATCCGCGTCCCGATGAACGCCACATTCGCTATGCCGATGCCCGCGCATTGCGCAAGGTGGTGCATACGGAGTACAATATAGAAGGCTATCCGGACCGTCGCTTTATCGATTTGGTCTTGGAATGCCGCCCAGAGCAAGTCACCTTGGTCCCGGATGGCCCGGACGTGCTCACGAGTAACGCTGGCTGGGATACGGTGCGTGATGGGGACCTTCTTCGCCCGATTTTGGCGGAATTTCGTCAAGCCGGGATTCGAACCTCCGTCTTTATGGAATGCCAAGAGGACCGAATCCGCGCCGCGGCAGACCTCGGGGCAGACCGCATCGAGTTGTACACGGAGAGCTATGCCGTCGGATACACCTCCGACCCCATGTCGGCCGTTGCCCCCTATGTGAACGCAGCCCAATGGGCCAAATCTGTGGGGCTAGGCGTCAATGCAGGCCATGATTTGAGTTCGGAGAACCTGCAGTTTTTTGCCCAGCACATGCCCGACCTCGATGAGGTGAGCATCGGCCACGCGCTGATTTCCGAGGCCTTGTACCTCGGACTCGAGAACACGGTACAACGCTACCGTCATTTATTGGAACGCTGATGGCCGTTCTTCCTCTCGCCAGTAAAATCATGGGCAACGGGGGTGAACCCTTGGTTGTGCTGCATGGCTTATTTGGCATGGGGGACAACTGGGCCTCGCATGCCCGAACCTGGGGTGATCACGGCATGGATGTCCACCTGGTGGACCAACGTAACCACGGCCGATCCCCGCATGCCGGCTCCCATACCTATGCCGACATGGTGGAGGATGTACGCGCCTATGCCTTAGAGCATTTTGGGGAGCGGCCCGTGCGGTGGCTTGGACATAGCATGGGCGGAAAAACGGCGATGGCCTTGGCTTGCCGCTATCCGGAACTCGTTGAACGATTGATTATCGTGGATATCGGACCCAAAGCCTACCCTTCGCACCACCAATCCGTTGTGGACGCCATGCATCAGTTGGACTTTACCACCTTGAAAAGCCGCACCGAAGCGGACCGCGCGCTGGAGTCGGCCATGCCCGATTGGGGGATGCGCCAATTTTTACTGAAAAATCTGGAATGGAAGCCCGAGGGAAACCTAGGGTGGAAATTCAATCTGCCCGTCCTTGAAGGTCAAATGGGCCGAATAGGCCAGCCCTTGGCCGCCGAAGACCGTTTCATTGGCTCGACCCTATTCGTTCGGGGCGAACGCAGTGGATACATTTTGGATGAAGATTGGAGCGGCATCATGGACCATTTCCCCCTGGCTCGGTTGGAATCCGTCCCCGATGCGGGCCATTGGGTGCATGCGGAGCAACCGCAGCCCTTTCAAGACGCGGTTTTGCCATTTTTGTTGGA
>DNWN01000010.1:0-4448 GCA_003507115.1 Cryomorphaceae bacterium
AGGCCACGGGCTTGCGCGAGGCCGGTCATCCCCGGCTTGACCCAGTGCCGGATCCCGTAGGCGCGGATGGCTTGCCCGTAGGCTTCGTGGTCCGAAGTCATGTGGGGACGTGGGCCCACCAGGCTCATGTGGCCCAGGAGCACATTCCAGAGTTGGGGAAGCTCGTCCAAGTGGGATGCGCGAAGCCACCGCCCCAAGGGGGTGATGCGATCGTCCCCGGCGGTAGCCTGTCGGGTGCCGTCGGCTTCGGGTACCATGGTCCGGAATTTCCAAATTTGGAAGGGTTTGCCTCCCCAGCCGTAGCGCGTTTGGCGGTAAAAGAGGCCCCCGCGAGGCGCTAAAAAGAGGGCAAGGAGCGGGGTCATCCAGGAAAGCAGGAGCAGGCAGCCCAGGGTGGCGCCCAGGAGGTCGAGGGCGCGTTTGAGCCAGGCGCGGAGGCCTTGACTGAGCGGTTCGGGGCGCAACTCCAAGATGGGCAGATCGCCCAGCGGCAAAATGCGGGTACGCTGGGCGCCGAGGAGACCTAAATCGGGAACTAGGCGGAGTCGGAGACCATGGGCATCGGTCCATTCCAGGGCTTCCACGGCTAATTCGGGGGCGACCCAGAGCTCGTCCAGGGAATCGGGTGAAAGTTCAGAAAGGTGCGAAGCGTGCTGAACGAGTCGGTAGCCGTACTCGGGGTGGCGTTCAAGCTCGGCATGGACACGGTCCCAGGGGCCGTGAAGGCCGACGGTGGCCATTCGGCGCAAGCCCACGCCGGAGCGGAAACGGGCGCGAAGCATTCGGACCCAAAACATGCGAAACCCCGTTCCCAAGACGGCATAGGTCCCCAAAAAGAGCAGCAAAAAGGCGCGCGAGTAAAAAGTGGATGTCTTGAGGGAGACAACCCAAACGGCTAGAAGCGCCGCATGCACGAGGAAAAGGCGGTAAAAACGGGATAGGACGCGCCGAATTTCTACCCCCGCTGGCAGCCGGTGCACCCCAAGTCCCAGCGCGAGCGCCAACCAAAGCAGCATCACCAGGGTGAAAAGCGTCACGTACTGGTCGAAATAGAGGGGGTTTTCGGCCCGCAAATCGCCAAAGCGAACGCTCGCCCAGCCCAAGAAGGAGGCGGCCAAAAGCAGGCCATCGCCGAGCAAAAGACCGGCTTCGGAGGGACTTGTGCGATTTGCGTCCATGAGGGCTTGAAGTTAACCCTAAATTTGAGCATGGCATCGTTGACCCCGGATACCTCCATGACCTACCTGAAAGGGGTAGGACCTCAGCGCGCACAAGCCCTTGCTGCCGAGCTGGGAATTCGCACCTATGGAGATCTGCTTCAGCACTATCCATTTCGCTATATCGATCGTTCTGTGATTTACGGGCCGGGCGAAGCGTTGCCAGGGCCCGCAGAAATTCAGATTCGGGGGGTTTTAAACCAAATTCAAACCCAAGGTGGTGGTGCCAAAAAACGTCTAACGGCACAGCTCGTCAGCCCAGGTGGAAGCATTGAACTCGTTTGGTTTAAGGGGCTTCGATGGGTAGAGAAAAGCCTGTTGGCTGGGAGTGAGTATGTCGCCTTTGGCCGTTTGACTGAATTTTCGGGCAGAAAGAGCATGGCCCATCCCGAGTTGGAAACGTGGGCTTCCTTTGAGCAAAGTCTTTCGCACGGACTTTTTCCGGTGTATTCGACCACGGAAAAATTAAGCAGCATGGGCCTTCACTCTCGGGGATTGAGTAAGCTAGTTCAGTCTCTTTTGGCGGACCTTCCTGCCGCAGGTCAGGATTGGTTGCCCGAGGGAATTTGGCGTCCCGCCGGATGGCCCCCACATTTAGATGCCCTCCGAGAAATGCACTTTCCTCAATCTGCCACGCGCCTTGCCGCAGCGCGGGAACGCCTAGCATTTGAAGAGATTTTTTTGGATCAGCTTGTTTTCGCCTACAAGCGAAGAAGTCATGCTACCCAACTCGGCGGGTTGGTTTTTCAGGCTGTCGGATCCTATTTCCATCATTTCTACGCCCAGCATTTACCCTTTGAATTGACAGGGGCCCAAAAGCGGGTCCTGAAAGAGATTCGAAAGGACACGGCGAGTGGTTTACATATGAACCGTTTGGTCCAAGGGGATGTAGGCTCGGGCAAAACCATGGTAGCCTTTATGGCCCTTTTGATTGCGATGGACAATGGGTATCAAGGTTGCTTGATGGCCCCCACAGAAATTTTGGCCCAGCAACACTACCAGGGATTGCTCGGCTATGCGGAATCACTGGGTATTCGCATCGGACTGCTGACAGGCTCGGTGAAGACAGCCGCACGGAAAGTCCTACTGAACGACCTCGCGACAGGCCAAATGCATTTATTGGTTGGAACGCATGCCGTTTTGGAAGACCCGGTGGTTTTTCACCGCTTGGGCATGGCGATTGTTGACGAGCAGCATCGCTTTGGCGTCGCTCAACGGGCCAAACTTCGCGCCAAAAACGACCCGGCACCCCATATTTTGGTCATGACCGCCACCCCGATCCCCCGGACGCTGGCCATGAGTCTTTATGGGGATTTGGACCTCAGCGTGATAGATGAACTACCCCCGGGACGTCAACCAGTCCAAACGGTCCATCGAACCGACCACAACCGCCTCAAAGTTTGGGGCTTTCTCGGAGATCAAATCGCTCTAGGGAGGCAAGTATACATTGTCTACCCATTGATTGAAGAGAGCCAAAAAATGGATTATAAAGATCTCATGGATGGCTATGAGAGCATCTGCCGCGACTTTCCTCGCCCTCAGTATGAAATCAGCATCGTCCACGGCCGCATGAAATCCGCAGACAAAGAGTGGGAAATGGGGCGCTTTGTTCGCGGAGAAACCCACATTATGGTCGCGACCACGGTGATTGAAGTGGGGGTCAACGTTCCCAATGCGAGCGTCATGGTCATTGAAAATGCGGAACGTTTTGGACTTAGTCAGCTCCACCAGCTCCGCGGACGGGTGGGCCGAGGGGCCGATCAATCCTATTGCATCCTCATGACGGGCGATGCCTTAAGCGAGGATAGTCAGGTCCGTGTAGAAACCATGTGTCGTACCAACGACGGATTTGAGATCGCCGATGTCGATCTCCAACTGCGGGGCCCCGGGGATGTCATGGGAACGCGCCAGAGCGGTATGCTGGAATATAAGGTGGCTAACCTGGGGCAAGACCAGAAGTTGATCGAATGGGCGCGGGAAAAAGCCCAAGACCTCGTGCAGCGAGACCCCAGCATGCACGCACCCGAACACAGTGGGCTTCGAATGCGTTTTACCGACTATGCCCGAAATAAAATGGCCTGGGGCCATATCGCCTAATTTGGCACGCTTTTCGCCCAACCCTTTGCCATGAAACTCCGCCCCCCAACGATCCGCCCATTCTGGCGCTCGGTCCATGTGACCCATCGCTTCTACCGCATTTCCGGCGGCTATCGTTTTTTGATGGAAGGCTTTCGAAAGCTGGGATTAGGCCTCCTGGCCTTTGGCGCGGTGATTTGGGCGATCAATGCGTATCTGGTCGATTTAGAGTGGGTGGCTGAAGTGGTGACAGATCAGCTGCATTGGTCCCTCGTGGTGGTGATTCTGGGCTTGTCCGAAATCGTCCTGGGTATCCTCCCTCCCGACTTCTTTATCCTCTGGGCCCATGCCTTTTCGTATCCATGGGCCATGATTGGCTTGTTGGCAACCGTTTCTTATTTGGGTGGTATCATCAGCTATTTGGTGGGGCAACGCCTCCATCATGTGCCCAAAATCAAGGAACTCGTCGATGTGCGCTTTGCGAAGCATTTTATCCAAATCCGCCGATTTGGAGGCCTACTCATCTTCCTGGCCGCGTTGACTCCCCTGCCCTTTCCACCGGTTTGCACCGTCGCCGGTGTAGTCAATTTCCGCTTCCGCTGGTTCCTCTGGGTGGCTGCTGTTCGCTTCATGCGATTCTTCTTGTACGCACTGTTCATTTTCGGCATGGTGTAGGTCTTGCTCGGGGCTTTTTTCCGCCTCAAGCGACCATAGGTCAGAATGCGGGAAGGCCGTATTTTTGTCGATATGCAGATTTCTAAGGATTGGCTTCACGATTATTTGCCCGTTGATATTTCCACGGCGCGCTTGTCCGAACTCCTTACCGCCACCGGTTTGGAAGTTGAAAAAGTTCACGAAGTAGACGCCGTTCCCGGCGGCCTTCGCGGCGTGGTCGTGGGCGAAGTGCTTACGGTCATCAAGCATCCGGATGCCGACCGCCTCCGCTGCACCACCGTCTCCATCGGCGGCGAGCAGCCCCTTGAAATCGTCTGCGGCGCTCCCAACGTCGCCGTCGGCCAAAAAGTGCCTGTCGCCACCATGGGCTGCACGCTCTACCCCACGGGCTCTGAAGAAGGCTTGACCATCAAAAAGGGCAAAATCCGCGGCCAAGTGTCGGAAGGCATGATCTGCGCCGAAGACGAACTCGGCCTGGGC
>DNWN01000010.1:4493-6879 GCA_003507115.1 Cryomorphaceae bacterium
GGGTTGGAGAGCGACACCGCCCTGGAAATTGGACTCACCCCCAACCGCATGGACGCCATGAGCCACATGGGGGTGGCCCGCGACCTGCGCGCCGCCTTACTGCGTCACGACGAAGAGGTCCTGTGGAGCCCTCCCATGCTCAGCGAATGGCCCACCGTGGGCTCCGGCCTAACCCTGGACATCCAAGACCCAAGCGCCTGTCCCCGCTACTTCGCCCTGAAGGTGGAAGGCGTCTCTGCCGTCCCCTCTCCAGAGTGGCTTCAACGTCGTCTCAAGACCATCGGCGCTAAGCCCATCAACGCGTTGGTGGACATCACGAACTACGTCCTACACAGCGTGGGCCATCCCCTGCACGCCTTTGACAGCCGTGCCATTCAGGGCAAGGCCCTAGTCGTGCGCCGCGCCACGTCGGGCGAAACCTTCACCACGTTGGACGGCGTAGCGCGCACCCTCCACTCGGACGACCTGGTCATTGCGAATGCCTCCGACGCCATGGCGATGGCCGGTGTTTTTGGGGGTTTGAAGTCGGGCGTTCAAGCCGATACGACCTCCATTGTTTTGGAATCTGCCTGGTTTGACCCCGTCGTGATCCGAAAGGGTGCCAAGCGCCACGGCCTCAACACTGACGCCTCCTTCCGCTACGAGCGTGGCGTGGATCCCAGTCTCGGTACCGAAGCCCTGGAGCTCGCCTGGACCCTCCTCCAGAGCATCTTCCCGGACGCCAAAGTCATGGGCTACGATGCCTTTGAGTCCGCGGACGCCCCCTTTGAGGACCGCGTCGTCCATATTGACACGCAGCGCATCCAAGCCAGCATTGGCGAAGCCATTCCTGTGGACCGTATGCGCAGCATTCTTTTGTCCCTGGACATCTTTATCACCGCCGAAACGGGTAGTGCCTGGACGCTTTCTGTCCCTGCGTATCGCTGGGATGTCACGCGTGAAGCAGACATCGCCGAAGAAATTTTGCGCATTTACGGCTTCAATGCCATCTCCTTCCCCCCTGCCATGCGCTCGTATGTGGCCTACGAGGACCGTATCAGCCCCGAAATGCTTCGCCGCAAAGCCGCAGACTATCTGGTCGCCCAAGGATTGTTTGAAATCATGAACAACTCCCTGACGCGCGCCCAAGCCTACGAAAAGCATCCGAGCATCACAGCCGATAGCGTCGTTCCCATTTTGAACCCCTTGAGCCAGGACCTGGGCGTCATGCGCCCTAGCTTGATGCTCGGAGGCCTGGATGCCGTGAGCTACAACGCCAAACGCCAAAACGCCGACGTGGCGCTGTTTGAATTCGGTCGAACCTACCACAAATCAGCGGAAGGTCTATCCGAGCGCAACGCCCTTGGCCTTTGGCTCGCCGGCAGCTACCCCGGCCCCCACTGGATGACCGGCGAAGCAAAAATCAACTTCTTTGCCCTCAAAGGATTAGTCCTTGGACTTTGCCAGCGCTTTGGCTTGAACGTCGAAGAGCAAGGCATGGACGCCGAAGGCGGCGAGTTTGCCGGCGGCATTCTCCTCACCGTGGGGGGACAGCCCCTGGCCTCCCTGGGCTGGGTAGACGATTGGGCACTTAGCCAAGCGGATCTCAAGCAGCCCGTTTTGGCGGCACGCATCGATTGGGACCGTTTTGTCAAGGCGGCCTCCCGCGTGAAAATTGCCTACCGTGAACCGTCTAAATTCCCCAGAGTTACCCGCGATTTGGCCCTCATTGTGGATGCCCATCTCAGCTATGGCGAACTTTACAGCTGCCTCCGCCAAGTCAAAGAGAAGACCCTTCAACGCATTGAACTCTTCGATGTGTACCAAGGGAAAAATCTGCCTGACGGCAAGCTGTCCTACGGCATGCGCTTCACCTTCTTGGATCCGAACAAGACCCTCCAAGATGCACAGGTGGACGGGGCTATGGCCAAACTCTTGAAAGCCGCCGAAGACGGCGTCGGTGCTACCCTGCGCTAAGACTGGAAAAAGACAGGTTTAAGGAGAAGCATTTGGCGAAGACAGAAGGCGTATGCACGCTTCAACCCTTCAACTTTTCTACCCGTTAACCTCCCTAGCCTTCGAGCACCTCGCCCAGCGCGTTCTGGTAGGGCTTAGCATAATCGCTCACCACGCCCCAATCCTCGTCGTCTACGCGGATGGCGCCTTTGGTGACATGGCCCAGGAGGTCAAACTCCACGCCGTTGAGCATCATGAGGTCGATGAAGGACTCTTCGTTCTCGGGAGTGACAGAAACCACAATTCGGCTCTGGCTCTCCCCAAAGAGGTAGGCGTCGGGGCGAATTTCCACATCCGTGGTGATATCAAAGCCCAAACCGCCTTGCATGGCAGATTCCAACAAAGCGATAAAGAGACCGCCCTCGGACACATCGTGCGCCGAAGCAATGAC
>DNWN01000151.1 GCA_003507115.1 Cryomorphaceae bacterium
GGAAACACTCCGAACAGGGGAAATCGTCTTTATTGACGAAACCAACAACACCGTTCAGTACCGCGCGTATGAGCGTTTTGACTTGAAGTTGGGCTACAAGTGGAACAACCCGAACACCGCCTGGGAATTTGGTCTAGACTTGTCCAATTTGACCAGCAACAAGAACATTTTGACGCTAACCTATGTACCGGGATTGGATGATCCCAATACCGCCGTCAATGAGTCTGTACGCGAGGAGTACCAATTGGGCCTCTTCCCTGTCTTCTACTTCCGCTGCGATTTCTAAGTGATTCGCACCTAGCCAAAAAAAAGGCCGCTCCGATGGGAGCGGCCTTTTTCGTTCCTAAAGTTGAAGGATTAAATGTTGCTGTAGCGGTAGATGGATTCAATGCCGTCTAGGTCATCCTGCATGCATTCGAGGTCATGGAGAATGCCATCCGAGAGTCCGTAGACCCATCCATGGATGCTCAGCTCACGGCTTTTCCATGCGCGTTGCACTAAAGGAATCTTGGCCAAGTTCCGAACCTGCTCCATCACATTTAATTCCACCAAGCGGCTACCTCGTGCCGTTTCGTCTTGGATCGCATCTAATTCCGCAGCATGCTTCACGTAGACATCCTTGATGCGGCTAATCCAATGATTTACCGTGCCAATGTGGGTGTTGCCCATCGCGGCCAAAACACCGCCGCAACCGTAGTGACCACACACAATGATGTGCCGCACTTTCAGTACATCCACCGAGTAGTGCAGAACAGCCAAAAAGTTCATGTCATTGATATCCACCAGATTGGCCACATTACGGTGAACAAAGATCTCCCCGCTATCGGTGCCGGTGATTTGGTTGGCCGGAACGCGTGAGTCGGAACATCCCACCCATAAAAAATCGGGGCTTTGGCCCTCTGCGAGTTTGTCAAAAAAACCTGGGTCCTCGGCTAACTTTTCTGAGACAAATTGTTTGTTGTTGGCGAGTAGTCGCTGATAATTTTCTTCGGCCGTGTATTTCTCGTTTGCCATGAAAGGGTTATTTAATTGGTCCCTGAAGCCAGTTAAGCACGCCTAACTGGATGGATCGGGGCATAAATATAGGGGCTTTACTACTGAGGTAATTCATTATTCCGGGCACGATGCGGCGTTTACCCCGCAAAGCCGCGTCCACTCCCGCTTTCGCGACCGAAGCACTGGTCATTTGCGGCATCCACGGACCATCCAACAGAGGCATGGCGCCCATTCCTGCGCGGTCAAAGAACTGACTTTTCGTCGGACCTGGGCAAAGCGTGGTGACGGTTACGCCAGTTCGGCGCAGTTCTGTGTGGAGGGATTCGCTAAATGAGAGCACAAAGGCTTTGGAGGCATAGTAGGCGGACATATGGGGACCGGGCAAGAAAGCCGCGGTCGAGGCAACATTCAAGATGCAGCCATGTCCTTGGGCCACCATATTTTTGGCTACGACCCGGGACAAGCGGAGCAATGCCTCTACATTGAGTCGAATCATTTTCTCGAGCTCATCGTCCTCAGCATGAACGACATCTTTCCACACGCCATAGCCTGCATTGTTGACGAAGAGATCAATTTTCACCTCATGGATCCAAGACAGCAAGGCAGATTGCCCCGCGTGGGTACTCAAGTCAGCAGCGAGCTGTGGGGCCTTCCCACATTCCTCGGATAAGGTCGCCAAAGCAGAAGCGTTTTGACCCGTTATCCATACTTCCATGCCAAGAGAATAGGCGTATTTGGCCATTTCTCGGCCAATTCCTGTGCTGGCCCCCGTAATAATTGCGCGCATTGGTCGGATATTTGCCCCCTTGTTGGGGATTTTGCCACAAGGTACATCGTGAATACACAGATCTCTCGTTTCGTCTACGTAGCCCTAGCCATCCTAGGCATGCAAACCATCGAGGTGCAGGCCCAAGGAATCACGGAGCACATCGTCCCGATCCTGCCCCCCGGAGTGGTCTTCGATGGCGAGGTGAGTCCCGATGAATATGCCGGAGCCATTGCCCTGGATTTACAGTACGAGATTCAACCCGGCACCAATACCCCTGCCCCATACTCCAGCAAGGGCTATGTGTTTCGAACTGAAGAGGCCCTTATCGTCGGGTTTATTTGCCAATTTGATCCAGAGAACTTTCGTGCCAACCGCGGCCTGAGGGACGACGTTTGGGAGGATGACTTCATCGGCATGGCATTGGATGTGTATGGCGATACCCGCAACATGGTTTTCCTGGGTGCCAACCCCTACGCGGTGCAATTGGACATTCGGAAGAACAACCCCGCCACGGCGCGGGACGATGAATTTGACCTGTCCTACGACATGAACTACGAGACCAAGGCCCTCATAGGGGATTCGGTGTATTCGGTGGAGATGGTGGTTCCGTTCAACTCGATTCAATTTGGCAGTGCACCCAAGCAGCGCTGGAAATTCTGCTTCTTCCGCCAAACGTATGTGCAGGGACAACAAGTCAACGTGCAAACCTACAAAGTGGACCGAAGTAACCCCTGTAATGATTGCTTGTATGACCACGTGTTGATTCTCGATGACATCAAGCCGAGCCTACGCCGTCAGTTCATACCCTATGTCTTTACTGCGACGCAGCCGGGAGGGTCTGCACAACTGAAAGCGGGGGGGTCGGCCTTTGTGGCCCTGAGTGCCGCGACTTCGGTGGAAGCGGCCATCCTGCCAGATTTTTCACAAGTTGAGGCCGATGTAGCCCAAGTCACGGTGAATTCTGCGTTTGCCCTATTCTACCCGGAGCGACGACCATTTTTCATTGAAGGAAGTGACTTGTTGGAAAGCCGTTTGAAATATGCCTACACGCGAACCATCAGCCAACCCTGGGCTTTGAGTAAAATAAACTACCAGAGTCAAGATCTGCGGATATACATTCTCAGTGGTGTCGACCAAAATTCTCCCTATCTCGTCCCGGGTGAAAACTACTCTAGTTATGGATCTTCAGGCAGCAACTGGTCCACCATCCTTCGCGCGGAACACCCCATGAAAAATGCTTCGTCTTTTGGTGTCCTCACCACGCACCGCATGTTCACTCAAGGGGGATATGGTCACACGCTTGCGGCCGATGTTGAATATGCACTTCCCGGCAACTGGCGCGTACGGGGGGAAGTAGCAAGATCTGAAACCTTGGAGCCCGAATCGGATTGGATCGACGGAGGCGAAGGCTTTAACGGCCATACGGCGGCCCTCGATGGGGAGCGTTTCAATGGCTATTCCGGATATGCTTCCTTACGCCGGAACACGACTCATTGGAATACCCGATTGGACTACATGGTGCTCTCCCCCAACTTCCAAGCCCAAATGGGCTTTGAGCCTCGGAACAATTTCCGTCGCTATGAACTGGGAAACAGTCTCAACTTCTTCCCGAATGGAAAGATGATTAAGCGTTACGGGATGTATGCGGAAGCTTCCCTGTACGAGAACTTTGAACATGTCGTGAAGGAAAAATCGGTCCAATCCTTTGCCTGGTTGCAGCTGGCTGGAAATTTGACCGCTCGGATGTTTGGAAAATACCGTTGGGAAGAAAACTACCTGGGTATCACCTATCACGACCTCTACAGCCTCAACGTGGGCATGAATTGGTCCCCATCGGTGGCTTTTAGCGCGGAAGCCAATCACTTGCGCGGCCGGACCCTTGCCTACAATGAATCGGTCATTCGCCTGGGCTGGAATGCCGAAACTAACCTGAACATCACGCTGCAAGCCGCTGGCCGCTTCAAATGGAGCCATAGTCTCAACAAAGTTTCTTTGCGCGAGTTGTCCGATCCGAGCCAATTCATCTACAACGGCTATCTCTATCAAACGGTGCTCAATGCCAACGCGAATCAAGCGATGGGGCTGCGACTTGTTTTCCAAGTCGATAATTTCAGCGAACAGATCCTCTTCCAGCCGCTGCTGCAGTACCGCCCGAGTGCCTTTGGCCTCTTCTACGTTGGCGGCCTCTACAATGCCCAAGGTTGGCAAGCCTACCTCAAGTGGCAGCAGCAAATCGGATAATCCCTCATGAGCCTTTTTGGGCTGCGTGAATCACACCTATATCCTCGCGGTTTTTATTTGCTACATGGGCACCTAGGGGCTACTGCTTCTGACCTATGTCATCACACAAAGCGTCACGCGTCACGAAGAAGACGAAGTGCTGGGTTTGGTGGTGAGGCCAAACAACCAGAAGCGATAGTTCGTAGCTTCAGCCTATGAATGCCTCCTACCTCCATCTCGTCTTCAATCACCTCCCTTTATTTGGCGCCCTCTTTGGTACAACCGCCTTGGTTTGGGGACTTCTCCGAGCCAATCCCGGACTAAAGACCGCGGGACTGGTCTTCCTCCTCGCGGCCTCGATAGGGGGCTGGATTGCGCATATAACAGGCGAAAAATCAGAACATTACGTTGAATCCCTTGAAGGAATCTCTCGCCAAGCAGTCCATGCCCACGAAGAAGCCGCCGAAACGACCCACCTCTTCGTCGTGCCGCTTGGGGCCCTCGTACTCCTGGCTTTCTATCTCGAGAAAAAAAGCTCTCGCTGGACTACCTTAACCCTGTGGTCCGTGGCCGCTTTGGGATTGGCCACTTTGATTACCTCGGTCATTGCGGCGGAATCCGGCGGACACATCATCCACACCGAAGTACATGGCTCCGATGTTACCGTGGGCGACCGGGAACATGAAGCCCATGAAGAGAATGAAGACTAACGATGAACCTTAAACCCCGAGTACAACGCATTGCCCTGGCGGGCGGACTGTTCTTTATCCTGAGCACGGCCCATCTTTTCACGCCAGGTCAGTTCATGGATGGCGCGACCTATGCAGCAGTATCGCGGAATTTAGCTCAGGGGCTCGGAGGCGTCTGGCACCTATTCTACACGCCCGAACTCTATGCGAGGTTCGTCGAACATCCTCCGCTCCATTTTTGGCTCCAATCCAGTCTTTTCTACCTCTGGGGGGACCAGTGG
>DNWN01000107.1 GCA_003507115.1 Cryomorphaceae bacterium
CGGCGCTCACCGGGGAGATTCAGGATACCGTTTTTGATAACATCCAGATTCCAGCGATTTTCGCTGGGTACCGTATGCCTGGCCAGGCCGACAAGGATGCCTATGCTTTGCAAATGCTGACCACGGCCCTGAGCGATGGCCCTTCTTCCCGTCTGTCTATGCGCATGGTGGACCAAGACCAGTCTGCGCTGCAGGTGGTGGCCTTCCCGTACGCCCTGGAGGACCATGGTATCTTCATCACCCTCGCACTCGTGAACGGCGAATTCACCACAGCAGACGTCCTGGGCACCATGGATGAGGAGATCGTCCGCATTCAAAACGAATTGTTGAGCGAAAAAGAATTCGAAAAAGTACTGAACAAGGTAGAAGCGGATTTCATCACGCAGAACGGATCGGTTTCCGGGATAGCGGAGTCTCTGGCAAATTACCACGTCTACTTCGGGGATGCCAACCTGATTAATACGGAGATCGAGCGCTACCGCTCCGTCACCCGCGAAGACATTCAGCGCGTCGCCCAAACCTATTTGCAGCCTTCTAACCGTGTGGTCTTGACCTACTTGCCCAAGCCCAGCGCCAATCCCTCTGTCGAATAATGAAACGTATTTTTCTTGCCCTTGCGGCCCTGATGACCTTGAGTGCCGCGGCCCAGTTGGATCGCAGTATTCGCCCAACTCCCGCGGAACCGCGCGTTCCCACCATTGCTCCGTACCGCCAGTTTACCATGAAAAACGGGATGACGGTGCTCGTCGTGGAAGACCACAAACTCCCTCGGGTGTCCATCGGCCTTTCGATGGATCCAGGACAGCTCTTTGAAGGCGATATTGCAGGCGTTTCGGCTTTGACAGGCGATATGCTCTCGGAAGGCACCACCCTGCGCGACAAGGCGAGCTTGGACGAAGCGGTGGACTACATTGGAGCGCGTTTGCGCACCGGACCCACGGGCGTGAATACGAGCGGATTGAGCAAATATGCGGACCAGCTCTTTAGTATTGCGGCCGAAGTAGCCACCAAGCCTGCCTTCCCCGAAGCGTCGTTCGAAAAACTCAAGAACCAGTTGATTACAGGGCTAAAAAACGAGCGTGACAACCCTGGAACGATTCGCGGGAACGTCTCACGTGCCTTGCTCTATGGAACCAACCACCCCGCAGGCGAATTGGTGACGGAAGCCACGGTGAACCATGTGTCACTTCAAGATTGCCAAACCTTCTACAAGACCTACTGGAAGCCCAACATCGCCACCTTGGTGATCGTGGGGGACATTTCGGTCGATCAGGCCCGTCAACTGGCGGAAACCCACTTTGGCAAGTGGAAAGGCAAATTCAAGAATGAAGTCACGTATCCGGCTCCCGCCAAACAAGCTAGTACACGTATCGTACTCGTGAACCGCGATGCCTCGGTGCAATCCAGCATTGTGGTGACCAACACGATGAATCTCATCGTGGGCCATCCTGATGTGGAGGCCATGGCGGTGATGAACCAAGTGTTGGGTGCGGGCTCTGCGGGCCGGTTGTTCCAAAATCTACGGGAAAGTAAAGCGTATACCTACGGTGCTTACTCCAATTACGGGACCAGCAAGTACACGACGTCCTTCAGTGCCGAGGCCGAAGTGCGCAATGCGGTGACGGATTCCGCGGTCGCGGAGTTCTTGTATGAATTGAACCGAATCCGCACGCTGCCCATCACGGCGGACGACCTACGCGCGGCCAAAAACAACCTGTCTGGAAGCTTTGGACGTTCGCTGGAAAACCCGGCTACGGTGGCTCGATTTGCGAGCAACATCAAAGAATACGGGCTGCCCACAGACTACTACAACAATTACCTCAAGCGTTTGGAGGCGGTCACAGTAGAGGATGTGCAACGGGTGGCGAACCGCTACATTGAAGAGGGTCAATTCTTGATTTTGATCGTCGGAAAGGCCCTGGAGATTGCTCCCGGATTGGAGCGCCTGGGCTTCCCCATTGAATACTACACGCTGGATGCTGAGCCCACCACGGCTCCCGTGGCGACCGTTCCCGCCGGTTTGACGGCCCAAAAAGTCATCGATGCTGCTTTCGTGGCCTTGGGTGGGCGTGAAGCCATCGAGGGGGTTCAAACCATCGACATTCAGCAAGAGGCGAGCCTGATGGGCATGACTTTAACCTTTCACTCGGTCTATGCGGCGCCCAATTACATCTTCTCCGAGCAAAAGACTCCAATGGGAGCCAGTGTAAAAAAATACAATGGCACCAACGTGGTGGTTCAAGCCAACGGTCAGGACATTCCTGTAGATGAAGCCACGGCCGCGGATGTGATCAACGACTCCTGGTGTACGGAACTCCTCTTAAGCGGTGGAGAAGGCGGCAACGCGGTCCTTTCCGAAGCTCCAGCGACGGTCAATGATGCGCTCTGCTATGAGCTGGTCGTGACATTGGGAAGCAACGAAGTCAAGCGCTACTACGACGCCAAAACAGGCCTATGTGTGCGTCAAAGCCAAGTGGCCCAAACCCCCCAGGGTGAGCAGGTCATTAACGTAGACTTTGGCGACTACCAGACGGTGGATGGCGTGAAGCTTCCCTTTGTGACCGCGGTTCCGCTTCAGCCCGGAATGAACCTTGAGGTGAAAAACACCCAGGTGGTGATCAACGGCGAAGTGGACATGAACATTTTCAACTAAGTCCCTGATTTATGGGCGAGTTAGGTTGACCCTAGACGCCGAAACGCAGGAAACCCCGAAGCATCGCTTCGGGGTTTCTTCGTTTTATAAAGATTTCTGGGAACGGGAAAGTTCCTATTTCGCGGGCCGATTCACCATCCAAACACCCACCAAAATGGTCACCATGCCCAAGTAGTGATTGAGCGCCAGCTCTTCGCCGAAGAACAATCCCCAGCCCAGAGCCACAATGGGAATGACATAGGTCGTCGAGGCAGCAAAGAGGGGCGTCGTCATGGCGATTAAGCGGTTGAATACCACCATGGACAAGCTCGTACCCACCAAGCCTAAAAAGGCGATGGCCGCCAAGCTGCTCCACATTTCGGGACTTCCCGTGAATTGGGCGGGGAAGTCCGTGGCCAAAAGAATACCCACCGAGGGAACCGAGGCGCCCAACATGGCAAACAGGGTAATGGCTCGAGGGGATAAATGCTTCAAACGGTCCCCAATAGTATTGATGCTCACGCCGTAGCAGGCCGCGGCGAGCACGGCGAGGAGGAGATAGGGCCAGTTTTGGCCTACACTGGAATGGTTGTCCAAGGGATTGATGAGGATGAGCGCCCCCACGAAACCCACGGCGACGCCTAAGGCCCGGAGCAGCTTCAATTTCCGCCCAAAGACCAGCAGCCCAAATAGCAACGTGAATAGGGGGGTCATGGAATTCGTAATACCCACCACTCCTGAGGGAACATGCGCCACAGCTACGGGGAAGAGCAAATACGGGATGGAATTTCCCAAAAGCGCTACAATGAGAAAGGCCGGTATGTCCGCGCGGCGAAACTCCTTCAGGTTGGGCCACGCAAAGGTGAGGGTCAATAGTGCCGCAAAGAGAATGCGGGCGGCACCGATTTGAACCGCGGTAAAGGCGATTAACGCATGCTTCATCAAAATGAAGGAGGATCCCCACACCAAAACGAGGGCGGTAAACATGATCCAAGGGAGGAGGGAGCGATTCATAGGGGGCCAAAGGTAGATTACCTTTGCATCCATGCCACATTCCCCGACGACGAAATGGACGGCCGTATTGCGCCGGTTATTGCAAGCCTCGATCATCCTCACTCTTTTGGTCATTTTAGCGGGCTCCATCGTCCGCATGACGGGCAGTGGTATGGGTTGCCCCGACTGGCCGAGCTGCTTTGGCTTAATCATTCCACCCACGGAAAAGGCGCAGGTAACTTGGAGCCCGGAGACCCTCTACGGGCAGGGCCAAATGATCCTTCGCAACGATACGCTTTGGGTAGCCGAAGCCGCTTTCACAAGCGGAGATCGATTCGATACCCATCATTGGACACCCTACACGCGGCACGATTATGCAGTCTTCAATCCGGTCCATACCTGGATCGAATATATTAACCGCCTGTTGGGCGCCTTGCTGGGCCTTCCAGTTCTCCTGGCGGCTGCATGGACGCTCGGTCGATTCAAGGCTCATCCTAAATGGGCGCTGACGATGGTGGCCGCCTTGGTGGTTCTTGGGTTTGAAGCTTGGCTGGGAAAAGTCGTAGTCGATGGCAACTTGATCCCCCACCAAATTACTTACCACATGGCCGGGGCCTTTGCCCTCTTAGGCCTCCTGACGGCCGTATATCGCAGTGTTTCGTCGGAATGGGAACTACATGCATTCCGGGCGGAGCGCGACGTGCAGGGGCTAGAAGCCGATCGCCGGGCGGCCTATCCCCTCTTTTTGGGATTGATTGGCCTGTTAAGTGTCCAAATCATCTTGGGGACCCAAGTTCGCGAAGAAGTGGATGCCCTAGTCAAAACCTTCGGTCTGTATGCGGACCGCAGCGATTGGGTGGCGCAACTCCCCGTCGGATTATTGGTTCACCGCAGTTTTAGTCTCTTGATTTTAGCGCTGTCGTACTATCTCTACCGCAAAACGGCGGGCCTGGGTGGACTCAAGGTTCGGGCGGCCTTTGTCCTGTATGCGCTTTTGGCTGAAACGGCCCTCGGCGCCGCGATGTACTACCTGGCCATTCCGCGATTCTTGCAACCCGTGCATTTGCTATTGAGCGCGGTCTCGTGGTTCCTGCTTGTCGATGGGGCATTCAAGGCATGGTTGATGCTGCGAAAGGGCTAGGGCGCGCGGAGCACGCTGGCTAGGAAGCTAGAGGGCTAGGAAGCTAGAGGGCTAGGCAAATCAGCGGAAAGTCCCGGCGCGCAGCGAAGGTCCACCAATGAGAGAATGGGTAAAAGAGATTAAACGTTTAAGCGAAAACGCCTCAGCGCGTAGCGCGAGCCCTCTAGATCTCAAGCCTTACATCTACCCTTCAACCCTTCAACCCTTTCTCCGGATCCGCATGGTAGATGTCAACCTCTGATTGATAGTCATATGAATCCGTGAATGGCGGTGGGTTCTTTCCTTCCCCCCACTCTAAGGACTCAAGAAACCGCACCACTTCCGCTTCAAAAAAGGCATTGACCGGGGCGAGGGAGTCCGCATTGGGTTCCGCATACACATAGGCCGCGCCGCGAATAAAGTGGTTTGTGCTGTCAGTCGCGAAAAACTGCACCGCGGAGGCTGCATTGCCCTGGAGCTGAAACATTACCGCATATACTTGTCTTTCCGGATGGATATATAATTTTTGGGCAATGCCGTCCGCCACGACGGAGTGCTTAAAGGCAAGTTTGTGCGCATCGTCGATGAGTTCGGCCAGTTGGCCATCTACCGCCTTATATGTCAGCTGAAGGCGCCCACGGCACCACGGGTAGACAATGTCGCCCCACCCTCTTTCGGATCGACCTTCCCAGGTGGCAGAACCATGCACTTCAAAATCGTAGGGAAGGGAGCTTGAAACAGCCAATTCACGGAGGGAGACGGGGGCTGAGGCCGGTGGGTCGATGCGCAGATAGCCTGGGCGACGAGGGAGCTCCGGAGCAGCAGGCCACAACCACACCCCGAGAATGGCGAGCCCCAAGAGGGAGCTCAAGCCAATAATCCACATGCGCTTAGTCATCACCGCGGTCGACTTTTACTTTGACGCGAACAATGCGTCGTCTATCGGCGGCCTCTACGGTCCAATGTACCGGGCCGGTCCGAAGGGCTTCGCCCTTGAGCGGCATACGCCCAAGCTGCTCCAAAATTAATCCCGCGACCGTGTCAGCTTCCCCGCGGTAGGCGTCCAAGATGTCGGGATCCAAATCCACGGTTCGGAACAAATCCGATAGCTGGGCACGGGCTTCAAAGACAAAGGTGTCTTCGTCTAACTGAGAATAAAGTTGCTCTTCGGTATCAAACTCGTCGCGAATCTCTCCAACGATTTCTTCCATGACGTCCTCGAGGGTCACGAGGCCGGAGATGCCCCCAAATTCATCCACCACCAGTGCCATGTGCATCTTTTTTTCGCGAAAATCGCCTAGCAGGTCGTCAATTTTCATACTCTCTGTCACGAAGAAAGCCGGACGAACCAGATTGGACCACGGATAGTCGTCGGCTGCATCGAGGTGCTTTAGCAAGTCTTTCGCGTGGAGTACTCCGACAATCGTGTCCAAGTTTTCTTGAAAAATAGGCACACGCGAGTAGCCATTCTCAGAAACAGCTTCCAATACTTCCGGTAGCCCTTTGCCGTCTTCCAAGGCAAAGACATCTTGGCGTGGCGTCATAATTTGTTTGACAGACGTGTTGCCAAAGCGCACAATTTCTCGGAGTAGCCTCTGCTGTTCAGGCGTGGTGGCATCATCCGAGGTTAAATCCAAGGCATCTTCCAACTCTTCGACAGTTAGAGATTTGTTCTTGCTGGAGCGCTCGATAAATCGGCTTGAACCGACTAAAGCCCGACTAATGGGTTCGAGGACTTTCATGCTTCCCTGGATGAAGGGGGCGATATTTTTGGCCCAGGAAACCCCGTGACTTGCGGCATATGTTTTTGGGATGACTTCCCCAAAAACCAATAGCAAGGTGGTTACAAGAATGGTCTGAATTCCCACGGCCAACCATGGATGCGCGGCAAAATTGAAAATCAAGGTCGTCACCCACGTGGATAATAAAATGAGTGCGAGATTGAAAAGATTGTTCAATACGAGGAGGGAGGCCAACAGCTTCTCGGGATGCTTCAGGATGTCCAGGACGCGATCCGCACCCGGAGTTTTTTCTTCGTTCAGCTTGGCCTTGTCATTGGGGGTTAGGGAGAAATAAGCTACCTCGGAGGCAGAGGCCACGCCAGAGCCCATCAAGAGCAACCCCATGATGGCTAATGGGACCAACGCCTCAGTGGAGAAAGGTTGAAAAAAGTCGGGGAGGAGGTTCGGGTCAGGGTCCAAGGAGGAGAGTTTGGTTCACTTCAGGAGTTAGAACGGGAAGTCATCATCTCCCTGATCCTCAGTGCGGTCTGATCCGTAATCGCTGTCTTCGTCCGCATGACGATATGCCGCTCTGGGGGTGCCCGCTGCCGCACCTTCTTCTCGATTTGAACGCATCGGGTTCGGTCCCAGCATGGTCATGGAGTCTGCGGCGATTTCAATATTGTAGCGTGTCTGATTGTGTTCATCGGTCCACTGTCGAGACCGAATTTTCCCTTCGATAAAGACTTTATCGCCTTTTTTCAAATAGCGTTCACAGACCTCACCGAGGCGGGGTGAACGCACGACGATGGTGTGCCATTCGGTGTTTTCACGGCGATTTCCCTCGCGGTCCGTAAAGTTTTCCGTGGTCGCAATGGGAAAGCGAACGAGCATTCCACCGTTGTCAAAGTTGCGGACCTCGGGGTCCTTGCCCAAGTTGCCGATCAACATGACTTTATTTAAAGTACCTGCCATGTGTATGAGGAGTAAAAATCAAATGTAGTTTTTTTCCTCAAACCACCATCGAATTGGCACGGGTAGCCCTAGGTTTTTTACCTCTTCGAGGGTAAACCAAGTCCATGCATCTTCCGAGCGGGGCTGATTTTCCAAGATTTCGTGAAATTCCAGTGTAAGCACTCGGTGGGAAAGCAGATGTTGCGTGCGAATGCCGGGAATACTGACATATTCATCAGGCAGGGTGCTTGGGAAGCACCACAAGCCGGACCAAATTCCTTTTTCGGGGCGACGAACCAAGCCAAATTTCCCGAAAGACTGAGGGACATAGAGGGTCCAGGTTTCCGCCTGGGGGGGCTTTTTCGCCGGCTTGACAGGAAAAGATTCCATCGTTCCTCGTCGGTGCGCTTCGCAGCCATGTTGAAGGGGGCATTCGCCACATTGCGGACGGGTGGGGGTGCAAATGCGGGACCCCAGGTCCATGATCGCTTGATTGCTGTCACCGGGTCGGCTGGAGTCCAGTAAGGGGGTGCAAAGTGCTTCGATATGGCGCAGAGTTCGCTTCTGATCAATGCGCTCCGCCACGGCAAAATAACGAGTGTAAACCCGCAAGGCATTTCCATCAAGAGCCGGTACGACTTCTTGAAAAGCCATGGATGAGATGGCCGCGGCAGTATACGGGCCGACGCCCGGGAGGTCAAGAAGGCCATCGCGGGTGGAAGGGAATCCGCCCAGGGCGACCACGGCTTTCGCGGCCGCGTGCAAGTTGCGCGCCCGGCTGTAGTATCCGAGCCCCGCCCACAGAGCCATAATTTCGTCGAAAGGGGCATCAGCTAATTTTTCCACGGAGGGATATTTGGACATAAAGCGTTCCCAGTAGGGCAGCCCTTGTTCAACTCGGGTTTGTTGAAGAATGACCTCACTCAACCAGATGGCATACGGATTGCTGTGATCACGCCAGGGCAATAGTCTGCGATGCACGTCAAACCACTCAATCAGAGCAACTTTCCCATTAAAATTGAATATTGTTCTTTCGGTCACTATTCGCTAACTTTGCGCCCGCTAAATTAACCCCATTCTTTCCGGGGTTAGACACGGGAAGGAATATGTTTAAAATGCAATTACCATGACAAAAGCGGACATCGTCACGCGTATCTCGGACCGCACTGGTCTGGAAAAATCAGATGTATTAGCCGTCGTAGAGGGCTTCATGCGCGAAGTAAAATCGAGCATGGAATCCGGCGAGAATGTTTATCTCCGTGGCTTTGGCAGTTTTGTGCTGAAAAAGCGTGCAGAGAAAACGGGACGCAATATTTCCAAGAACACCACACTCATTATTCCAGCTCACTACATTCCTTCCTTTAAACCAGCAAAGACTTTTGCTGAGGAAGTGAAGAGCAATGTTGAGGTAAACGAATAAAAACGAACAGTAGGTATGAAGCGTGCATGGGTATATGCGATTTCGGCGGTGGTTGTGGTGACCACGGTTGTGATGCTTTTGCCCCATGCACCCAGTGCGCCCGCAGCGACGGTGACCGAAACGCCTACCCTTAGTCCTCTGGATCAGAAAGTCCAGGACGCCTTGGCCATCATTGAGTCTCAAGACGGGAATCCCATGCAAGCCATCTTTTTACTGCGCGAAGTCGTAGAAGAAGATCCTCAGCACCGGAATGCCCAATATGCCTTGGGTCGTTTTTCGATGATGTCAGGACAATGGGACAAAGCGGCAGAGCGGTTTGAAATCGTGTTACAAATCCACCCGGATGACGTAGACGCAGCGGAAGGCCTGGCCCAGTCCCTAGTTGAATTAGGACGTCCAGAAGGGGCCATTCAACATTTGCAATCGTTTTTAACCCAACACCCCAACACATCCCGTGCCTCCGAATTGACAGCTATGATGGAAACGCTGCAAGCGGGAAACTCAACGGAGGCGAAAGAACTTCAATGATTGTTTCATTTTAATCGAAAGCATTATGCCAAGTGGTAAAAAAAGAAAGCGCCATAAGATGGCCACTCACAAACGGAAGAAGCGTTTGCGCAAAAACCGTCACAAAAAGAAATAAGTAGAGGCAAACCATGCGTACCGAACTTATCATTCAAGCGAATGAGTCGGACGCAGTCATTGCCCTTCTTAAGGACGGCCGCTTAACGGAACTCGTTCAGGAAGATGCCAAGCAGCAATTTTCTGTAGGTGACGTTTATCTGGGACAAGTGCGAAAGCTCGCACCGAGTCTCAATGCGGCATTTGTGGATGTAGGATATGAGAAAGACGCATTCCTACACTACCACGATTTAGGTCCTCAAATTTCCTCGTGGCAATCCTTCAACAAGAAGGTACACCTAGGCAAACAACCCGCAAACATTGCGGATTTTGCTATGGAGCCCCTCATCGAAAAAGATGGGGCGATGGAGAACCTTCTAAAACAAGGGGATCAGATTCTGGTCCAAGTGGTGAAGGAACCCATCTCGACGAAAGGCCCTCGGGTTACGTCTGAAATATCTATTGCGGGACGGTTCATCGTTTTGGTGCCGTTTACCAGCCGCATTTCAATATCTCAGAAGATCCGAGAGCGGAAAGAGAAGGAACGACTGCGCAAGCTCGTTCAATCGATTCGCCCTGACGGCTTTGGTGTGATTGTTCGCACTGTAGCCCAAGGGGTCTCCACGGAAGAATTGACCGCCGATTTGGCGGACTTGATGTCCAAGTGGAAAACATTGCACCGCAACTTGCGGAATGCCAAGCCACGCAAATGTGTGCTGCGCGAAATGGACCGGGCTTCGGCCTACCTCCGCGATGTCTTTAATGACAGCTTTGACCAAATTGTCGTGGACGATGAGTCCCTTCACCAAGAGATCAAGGAATACGTGGAATCCATTGCGCCCGAGCGTGCGGACATCGTCAAGCATCACAGCTCTGCGGTCCCCGTTTTCCAGCACTTTGGCGTCGATCGCCAGTTGAAATCTGCTTTTGGGCGGACGGTCAACATGGGGAAAGGCACCTACCTCATTATTGAACACACGGAAGCCATGCACGTCATCGACGTCAACAGTGGAAACCGAAGCAGTAAGGGGGATAGCCAAGAGGACAATGCGTTGGCCGTTAATCTGATGGCAGCCGAGGAGATAGGGCGTCAATTGCGCTTGCGCGACATGGGCGGCATTATCTGCATCGACTTCATCGATTTGCATAAAGGGGAGCACCGAAAGGAACTCTATGAGAAGATGAAGGAAGTGATGGAGGGTGACCGCGCTCGCCACAAAATCCTGCCTCCGTCCAAATTTGGAATCGTAGAGATTACCCGCCAGCGTGTGCGCCCTGCACGTCGCTTGGAGACCAAAGAGGAAAATCCAGATAACTTGGTTGAAGCACCGATTACCATGATCGATGCTCTCGAGCAAAAGTTTGACCAGATTGTGGCCAAGATGCGCGAGAAGAAGGACAAAGGCACAATTTTCTTGCATGTGCACCCCTTCATTCATGCCTACTTGACCAACGGGTTCTGGTGGAAGGCCCGCTACAAACAGTGGTCGCGCCTCTATGGACATCCTCTGAAAGTAGTGGAGCGTGATGCCTTCAAGATGTTGGAGTATCGCTTTGCTGATGATCAAAACAAGAAACTCGGATAAGATTCGACCTTACCCATTTCTACGCAGGCGGCCCATGGCCGCCTGCGTTATTTTCGCACTATGGCTCCATTCAAACGAGAGAAGATTTACGACCTCGATACGGCACGTCTCCAAGTGCGCAAATACTGCGCCTACCAGGACCGGTGCCAGTCTGAGGTGGAGCAACGCCTCCGCGACATGGGCCTGCAGGCAGCCGCGGCGGAAACGCTATTGGGCGAACTTATTGAAGAGGGCTTTCTGTCCGAAGAGCGCTTTGCTCGGGCCTACGCGCGGGGCAAACACCGGGCGAAAGGATGGGGCCGAGTGAAAATCATCCATGGTTTGAAGGCCAAACGCGTCCCGGAGGTGTGTATTCGTCTTGGGCTCTCGGAGATTCCCGAGGAGGAATACCGCGCGAGTCTTCAAAACTTGCTGGCCAAATCCTGGCCTTGGCCTGACCGTGCAGCCGCGTATGCGGCGACCCAAGCGGTGCAACGCAAAGGCTACACCTGGGAGGAAATTCAGGCCGCCCAAGCAGCGCTAGATTCCCAGGCGGATGGATAGGTTTCGGGTATGGGTCTTGGGCAATCTGGGCTGCCTTTCACGACTATTTCCGGTTCGCTTAAATGCTGCATGAGGCACTGCCCGAGGGACGTTCCCATGAAGGCCATGGCATCCCTTACGCTGGAAAACTCCGCAAGGCCGCTTTGAGCTGGTCGATGTGGACGGCTTGAATGTCCAAATGCGTCACGACGCGCAGCCACTCGCGGTCCATGGCAATGATTCGGATACCCAGGTCGGCGAGATGCTGCTGAAGTGCAGGGGCGCCGCCCGCCGCTTCGATCCGAAAGAGGACCATATTGGTATGGCAGGGTTTACGCTCCACCACATAGGGCAGGCTGGCCAGGCAGGCATCGATGTCCGCGGCCTTTTCATGGTCTTCGGCCAAGCGATCGACGTGGTGGTCCAGGGCATAGAGCCCGGCCGCAGCCAGGTAGCCGGCTTGGCGCATGCCTCCGCCAAAGCGTTTGCGGATGCGTCGCGCCTGGGCGATAAAATCTTTCGGTCCCAGCAATAGGGATCCCACGGGGGCACCTAAGCCCTTGCTCAGGCAAATGGAGATGGAGTCAAAAAAGGCATAGTCTGCCATGGATTCGCCCTCGCGGACTAGGGCATTGAAGACGCGGGCCCCATCCAAATGGTAGGCGAGCTGATGGACTTTTGCCGCGGCATGCAGATCGCGCAGCAAGGGGAGTCCCAGGCTGGTGCCGCCTCCCTTGTTCGCGGTGTTTTCAACCACCAGCAAGGACGTGGGCGCGGCATGGACATCCATGTTCGGCTGAACCAAACGGTGGACATCTTCTGGGAAGAGCCGGCCATAGGCATCGCCGCCTGTGCGGACTTGCACGCCCGAATTGAACGCGACACCGCCGCCTTCGTAGTTGTAAATATGCGCCAGAGGGGAGCAGATCACCTCGTCCCCGGGACGACAGTGCACGTTAATGGCGATTTGGTTCGTCATGGTCCCGGAAGGACAAAAGAGTCCGGCCTCTTGGCCAAAGCGTTCGGCGGCACTGGCTTCCAGCGCTTTAACCGTCGGGTCGTCTCCCAAGACATCGTCGCCCACGGGGGCCGCATGCATGGCCGCCAGCATGCCCGGGGTGGGACGGGTCACCGTGTCAGATCGAAAATCAGCATCATTCAAAAACATGGTCACAAGGTACTCACCGCCGTACTTTTGCACTCATGGTTTCCACCGAACAAGTCAAGGATTTTCACGAGCGCCTCAAAGGGCTCAAAAGCTACGTACGCCTCAATGAGAAGCGTATCCAACTCGTCAACGAGGAGGAACGCACGGTCGACCCGACCTTCTGGGAAGATTCCAAGAAGGCCGAGTTGGTCATGAAAAAAATTCGGGAATTGAAGTACTGGATTCAGGGCTATGAAGCCGTAGAAGCCATGCTCGGCGAAGTAGAACTATCCATTGAATTTTACCGAGAAGGCGAACTTTCTGAGGCGGAGGTGAATCAGGCGGCGGCGAAGCTTGAGGAAGAACTGAGTACGATGGAATTCCGGAACATGCTTTCGGGCGAGGAAGACAAAATGTCTGCGGTGCTCCAAATTACGGCTGGAGCCGGTGGAACCGAGTCCTGTGACTGGGCGGGCATCCTCATGCGTATGTACCTCCGCTGGGCAGAGCGCAACGGCCACAAAGTCCGCGAACTGAACTTCCAAGAGGGCGACGTGGCGGGAGTCAAAACGGTCACCCTGGAGATTGAAGGCGACTATGTCTTTGGCTACCTCAAGGGCGAAAACGGAGTGCACCGCCTCGTCCGTATCAGCCCCTTTGACAGTAATGCGCGCCGCCACACGTCCTTTGTCAGTGTTTATGTCTTCCCCTTGGTGGATGATACCATTGACATCCAGGTCAACTTGGCCGAAATTGACTGGGACACCTTCCGTTCCAGTGGAGCTGGGGGTCAAAACGTCAACAAAGTCGAGACCGGGGTCCGTCTGAAGCACCGTCCGACCGGGATTGTGATCGAAAACACCGAAACCCGCTCTCAGCTCCAAAACAAGGAAAAAGCCATTCAATTGCTGAAGTCTCGCCTATACGAGATGGAGATTGAAGCCCGCAACGCCAAGCGCTCCGAAATCGAGGCCGGCAAGAAGAAAATCGAATGGGGGTCGCAAATCCGCAACTACGTCTTGCATCCCTATAAGTTGGTGAAAGACGTTCGCACGGGCGTCGAGACCACCGATCCAGACAGCGTACTGGACGGAGATTTGGATGCGTTCTTGAAGGCCTTCCTCATGGCGGACGGCTCCGCCGCGGTGGAGGACATGGATTTGGATTAACCACGACCGGCCACGCGGGGCCTCCCCTTTACCTTGACATCCTCCGTATCTTCGGGATCGCATGCGATCCCGGATTCTCTGGATATTCCTTTTGATGAGCTTTTTCGCTCACGCTCAGCCGACTGAAATCAGCCGGCCGGCCATCGGCTTTGTGCCTAATCAGGGGCAATGGCCCGTGGAGGTGCTCGCCCAGCTTCCTACAGAAACGGCGCGCATTTGGATTCTTCAAGACGGCATTCGATTCAGCTTGCGGGGCCCTTCTGATGAGGACAGTATAGGACTCTTTGTTTTTACGGAGCGCTTTGAGGGTGCCGACCCCGGTCGCTTTGTGGGCCAAGGCCCTTTGGCTGGGCAGCTGTCCTATTTCCTGCCCTCCGGAACCGCCTCCCGCGTGCCGCACTATGCCTCGGCCGTGGTAGACGGCTTGTATCCCGGGGTGCGATTGGAACTCGAGCTCAGTGCCGATGGCTTCTTGAAAACAACGTGGGTGGGGGATTCGCCCGAAGCCCTGAAGTCCGTGGCTTCGCACTTTGAAGGTTTGCCGGAAGGGGAAGCTCGTGGGCGCTATTTGCACTTTGAACTGCCCGTGGGCAGGCTGGAAATGGACCTGCCTCATGCAGAAGGCTTGCGCGGAGAGGTGCATGCGCAATGGCTGTCTCGCGACAATGCCTGGACGCCCGTGGCGCCGAAAGCCACGCGCATCGATCCGGTTTACCGCTTTTCCACCTTTTCAGGATCGGTGTCGGACAATTTTGGCTACACAGCAACGTATGATTTACAGGGCCGAACCTGGCTCGGCGGCATTGCCTTTGGCGCGCAATTCCCCGTGGTCAATGGCGTGCAGTCCAGCTTTGCGGGAGGCGGAACGGATGTGGCCCTCATGCTCTTTAGCCCGGATGGCACGTCTTTGCTGTGTGGAACCTACTACGGTGGGGGCAACCGCGAACAACCGCATTCGATGATGGTGGGTCCCAACGGAGATCTGGTCGTTATGGGGATTACCGGTTCGGCGAATTTGCCGCATACCGCCACGGGCTACGATACGACCTACGCGGGAGGAACCTCCATCAATGGGGGAGGGCAGTCGTTTAACCAAGGTTCGGACCTCTATGTGCTGCGCCTCGATTCCACGGGCAGCGTGCTTCAGGGTATGACCTACCTGGGCGGAACGGGCAATGATGGGGTGAATGCCAATTTGGTCATGAACTATGGGGATCAAGCACGCGGGGAAGTGCTGGTGGCTCCGGACGGGGTTTACATCGCCACGTCCACGCTGTCCGCCAATTTCTCGTCCACGATGATGCCTGCGCACGGCATGCAGGATGGGCTCGTCGTCAAATTGGCTCCAGGGCTGGACTATGTGAGTTGGTCGTCCCATTTTGGCGGCCCGTCCCACGATGCCATCTTCGGCGCGACCCTCCAGGAGCACCAAGGCCAAGTCAAACTCTTTACCGTGGGCGGAAGCTTTTCAGACAGTCTTGGCACGTCTTCCGGATACCAGCCGTTGAATGCAGGTCTGGGGGATGCGTGGGTGCAGCGTATTGATGCCGCGACGGGTATTCTAGAGAAGACGACGTATTTGGGTACGACTGGGCCTGATTTGGGCTTTATGATTGCCCAAAATCCCGAAGGTGCCTACAAGGCGATCGGGGACAGCTCGGCCATCGCCATAGTGGGGAACACCAAGGGCTTGATGTCCACCACCAATGGGATCTGGGGGCAGCCAAGCTCCTCTCAATACATGGCCTGGTTTGACGCAGAGTTAACCACCCTGTATCGGTTGCAGACCTTCGGTTCCGGCACCACGTCCTCTATTAATTGCTCGCCCACGGCCTTCATGATGGATGTCTGCGGGTCCCTCTACTTCTCCGGGTGGGGAGGATTGGCCAACAACGGCGGCAATACCCAAAACCTCTACACGACCGCCAATGCCTTTCAGACCACCACGGATGGCAGTGACTTTTACTTTTTAGTACTCAACCGCCAAGGGGGTCCCTTGTATGCCAGCTATTTTGGTGGGTCGCCGTCGTATGAACACGTCGACGGGGGGACATCCCGCTTTGATCCCCAAGGGGTGATCCATCAGGCCATTTGTGCCGGCTGCGGAGGCAATAGCAACTTGCCCATCTTCCCGCACAATGCCTATTCGCTGACCAACAATGCCGGCAACTGCAACATGGCGGCGGTGCAAATTGCTTTTGAACTACAAGCGGCCGAAATAAATCTAGATCTGACGGCAGATACCCTTTGCGCGGGTAACCAGGCCTTTTTAACGGGAACGATGGGTCTTGCCGATTCGGTCTACATCGATTGGGGGGACGGTAGCCAGCAATCCGGGGCCCTCCAACCGCCATATGTCCATGGATATGGGCTTCCCGGCCCGTTTGTGATTACCGTGGAAGCCTATGACACAGTCTGTGCGACGCAGGCGAGTCAGCAGATTCCCATTTTTATCGCGACGCCCAATGCGCCGAGAGCCGCGATGACCCTCGTATATGATCCCTGCGACACGGCGCTGCACGTGGAATTGCATCCGACCGATTCGCTGGTGAGTAATGCCCTCCTCGTCCTATGGGGCGACGGCAGCAGCCATTACGAGCGGATGCAATGCCCTTTGATTCACAATTACCGAGGAATTTACGGCCCCACCACCATCACCTTGATTGCCTTAGACACCCTCTGCGGGGTGGCGGATACGGCCTATTATGTGGTCACCTTCCGTCCACCCTTGGGGGAATTACGCGGGGAAATCACCGTGAATCCATGCGGCTCGGCTCCCCTGATGTCCGGGCAGGCCAATGCCAACTATGCCACGCATATTCTGTGGTATCCACAGGGATTTTCCGGGTCACCCTTGCGGGGAAGGGAGCGCTTTTGGACGGTGTCGGGGCCGGGGCAGTACAGCGTGGCGGTCGTAGCCTGGGACAGTTTATGCGATCGGCGCGACACAGTCTTTTTGGCTTATGAGGTACCGCCCATCGACGATCCGGATGCCATCCAGTTCCCCAACATGTTTAGTCCCAACAACGATGGGATCAACGATGCGTTCCGCCTCAGCGGATCCGGCGCCCAAGCCCTCTCGGATCTGGCGCTCACGGTGTATGACCGCTGGGGCCAAAAAGTTTTTGCTACGAGCGATCCAGCCTTCGCCTGGGACGGCCGATTCCGAAACCGGCCCTTGCTTGATGGGGTGTATTTTTACGTCGCCCGATGGACCACGACATGTGGAATTCCAGGCGAGGCCCACGGGGCTGTCACCCTCAACAAAACCCTACCCTAATTACCCCTCATGACCGCCAAAGTTTACCACAATCCACGCTGCGGAAAAAGCCGTGAAGCGCTCGCTTGGTTGGAAGCTAAAAACATCCCCTACAAAGTCGTGCGGTACATGGACGAACCCCTGACCTATGCGGAGCTGGATGACCTTTTGCAGCGCATGGATATGGATCCCATGGACCTTGTGCGCACCCAGGAGCCAGAATGGAAGGAGCATTTTGCGTCCAACGAACTGGAGGACGAGGAAGTGATTTATGCCATGATTGAGTACCCCAAACTCATGCAGCGCCCCATTGTAGCGATCGGAGACGAAGCAGTGGTCGCGCGTCCCGCGGAGCGGATTGCGGAGATTTTGGGCTAGGAAGCTAGAGGGCTCGCGCTACGCGCTGAGGCTAGGAAGCTAGAGGGCTCGCGCTACGCGCCGAAAGCAAAGCCCTTAAACCCTTTCGCCCTGAAACAGCGCGAAGC
>DNWN01000001.1 GCA_003507115.1 Cryomorphaceae bacterium
AAGGCCCTCAGGAGGTCGTTGCCGTTCACCAGCAACAAGAGGCCAAGCAATAAGAAAAATCCAACCATCTGAGCAATTTCCATGACCCGAGTACTCGGAACCTTTCCGGTCACCATCTCGATGAGCACAAACGTCGCATGGCCCCCGTCAAGCGCGGGAATGGGCAGAACATTCAAGAAGCCCAGCGCCAAACTCAAAAAGGCTGTAAAGCTCCAAAAGCGCTGCCAATCCCACTCGGTGGGGTACTGCTTCATGATGGTGTAAAACCCTCCCGCCTCTTTGTATGCCCCGGTTTCGGGCTGGAACATCAGCTTCACCTGGCGCACATAGAAAACGAGTTTGCTCGTCGCTTGATTCCAGCCTTCCGAAATGGCTGCAAATCCACTATAGGTCACCGTCGTCACAGGAAATAGATCGGTCAAATTATCCTCCCAATAGACCCCCATTCTGCCGCTATCGCTGACTGTAAAGGCAATTTCTTGGGCCACTTCCCCGCGCTTAAACTGCAGCGTCACCGGACGGCTCGCGTAAGCGGGAATGGAATCCAAAAACTGATCAAAATAGGGCATGTCCTGGCCGTTCAGCCCGGTGATTAAATCGCCTGCCTGCAAACCCGCTGCTTCCGCCGGCGAATCTTCACTAAAGCCTTTCACATAATAGGGGACACGCGGAAACATCCATGGCGCCTTGTTTTCGATGGCGCTTTTCACAAATTCTGCCGTGATAGGGAGGGTTAGCAAGGCCCCAGCACGCACAACGGTCATCTCTTTCCCGGAGCCCAAGAGAATCTCTATGTTTACATCGTTGAAGCGCTCCAATTTTTTGCCGTCTACGGCCACAATCCGGTCGCCCGTTTGAAGCCCTAACTCATGACCTAGATCGTTCACCCAGACCCCGTCCTTGAGGCTGTCGTTGGCCACATAGCTATCGCCATAGTAGGCCATCATCCCCGCGTAGATGACAATCGCAACGATGAAGTTCACCGTGACGCCGCCCAGCAAAATAATTAAGCGTTGCCAGGCTGGCTTCGAACGAAACTCCCAAGGCTGCGCCGGCTGCTTCATTTGCTCGCTGTCCATGGACTCATCCACCATGCCCGAAATCTTCACATAGCCGCCCAAGGGAAGCCAGCCGATTCCCACTTCCGTTCCGCGGATTTTCGTCTTGACGAGCGAAAACCAGGGATCAAAAAAGAGGTAGAACTTTTCGACGCGCGTTTTAAAGGCAATCGCCGGTATAAAATGTCCCAGTTCGTGCAGGACAACCAGCAATGAAAGACTGAGAATAAATTGAAGGATCTGTATGGTCATAATCGTGTGTGCGAAGGTACAATGCCTGCGTAACTTGTATGCCGTAATGAAGCACCGCGTCAACGGAACCAAAATCGTGCCGGAGAGTTCGCTCCCCGGCGTGAAGATCCACCCACTTGGGGGCCGAGAATACATGGTCCAAGAGGGTTCCCGTACGCTGCGCGCCTTTCTCGTTTCGGAAGACCGCAACACCAAGACAAGCACCTGGTGGATCGACGGATTTACCTATGAAGTAGCCTCGACCTCCCCCTTAGACGAACTGCTCGAAGCCATGGGCATGGGCGCTACGGCCACGGCCGGCGCCGACCACCTCAAGGCGCCGATGCCGGGTATGGTCTTGGCCGTTCACGCCAGCGCCGGACAATCAGTCAGTAAAGGGGACACCTTGATCATTTTGGAAGCCATGAAAATGGAAAACGCCCTCAAGGCGCCCCACGATGGCGTCATAGAAAGTATCACGGCCGTGGCGGGCCACGCCGTGGACAAAGGAGCCGTGCTCCTCACCTTTCAGAAATAACCCCCTTTCTACCTCTGGAAGAAACTTCGAGCCATCTTTGTCTGCGACGCGGATAGCTTAAACGGCTATTTATCGTAATATTGCGATGAATAAACGACTGAATCCCCGCACCCATGGGCCTCACGAAATCGGAACTTTTTACCCTGGAGCAAAACGAACTGGCCGCTTTGGCCAAAGTATTTGCCCACCCTGCGCGCATTGCCATCGTCCAAGCTTTGCTTCGCGCCAATGCATGCGTCAACGGGACGCTCGTCCTAGAATTAGGCTTGGCCCAGGCCACGATTAGCCAACATTTGCATGAACTTAAACAGGCAGGCCTCATTCAGGGATCCATTGAGGGAACCCGGGTGAGCTATTGCATCGATCGGAAGCGTTGGGACGAAATCCAAGCCAAATTCATGGCCTTATTTGCCCAACTTCCCACTTCGGCTCCACAATCTTGCGCCTAACCCCCGTTTTCCTTCCCTATCCGCGAAAACTCATCCACAAATGACTCTCTCTGAAATTAAATCCGCCCTCCAAATCGTCTCCCAGGTTGAATTTACCTTGCCAAACCAGCAACGCGTGCCGGCCCATTTTCATGTGACCGAAATTGGCGCCATATCCAAGCATTTTATCGACTGCGGGGGCACCATGCGCCAAGAACAAGCCATAAACTTTCAACTCTACACCTCGACAGACGATGACCACCGTCTCAGTGTGGAAAAACTACGGAACATCATCACCTTGTCCGAGCAGGCCTTAGGCCTGCCAAATGCAGAAATTGAAGTGGAATACCAAGGGCAAACCATCGAAAAATACGGGCTCGCTTTTGAAGCCGGGGTGTTTCACCTCATTCCCAAGGCGACGGCCTGCCTCGCTGAGGAAGCCTGTGGCCTCCCCTCGCTGACCCAACCCACCATCGCCCCATCCCAAACCTGCACTCCCGGTTCTGGCTGTTGTTAGTATATCTTCCCCTCATCCCATGACTTCGGTTTTACCAAACTTTCTGCCCGCCCTCCACGAAACGATCGAACAGGTCCGTGCGCAACCGGTTCCCACTGCCCGCAAGACCCTTTTGCAGCCGCTCATCGACGCCATTCAGTCCCGAGTCACCCTAGGGCAACGGGTCGCATTACACTTCATCTGCACACACAATTCACGCCGCAGCCAATTTGCCCAAATTTGGGCGCACACCGCTGCGACGTACTATACAATTCCTGTTCAGTGCTACTCGGGGGGCATCGAAGTGACCGCCTTTCACCCTTTTGCCGTCGCGGCCATTCGCAGAAATGGATTCGAGGTCCCGGAACACCCCGGCGAAAATCCGAGCTATGCGGTCTGTCTCTCGGACGACCTCCCACCAATCACCGCCTATTCGAAACGGTATGACTCCCCCAACTACTGCCCATCCCCTTTTGTGGCGGTGATGACCTGTTCTCATGTGGACGATCACTGCCCTGTTGTCTTGGGAGCCGACCTACGTATTCCCGTATACTACGAGGACCCCGGGGCGTACGATGACAGCCCGGAGCGGGATGCCCGTTACGACGAACGTTCCTTGGATATTGCCCGGGAGCTCTTTTATGTCTTTTCTCACATCCAACCTTCCCACTAACTATGGCCATCCAGCGTCTTTCATTCCTTGATCGCTACCTCACCCTCTGGATTTTTGTGGCCATGGCCATAGGCGTTGGCTTGGGCTATGCCTATCCGGCTATTTCCACTCAAATCGATTCACTGAGTGTGGGAAATACCAACATTCCGATTGCCGTGGGATTAATCCTCATGATGTATCCCCCCTTAGCCAAAGTGAATTATGCCCTATTGCCCACCGTGTTTCGCAACGTTCGGGTGCTTACCCTATCCTTAGTCCTCAATTGGATCATAGGCCCGGTTTTGATGTTTGCCTTGGCCTTGATCTTCCTACACGATTATCCCGAATACATGGTAGGCCTCATCCTAATCGGATTGGCGCGCTGCATAGCGATGGTGCTTGTGTGGAACGATTTGGCTGAAGGAAGTCGAGAGTATGGCGCTGGACTGGTTGCGCTCAATAGCCTATTCCAAGTCTTTGCCTACAGTTTTTATGCCTGGCTTTTCATCACGGTACTGCCTCCCTATTTCGGCTTTTCGGGTGCGATCGTCGACATCTCCATCACGACGATTGCTGAAAGCGTGGCCATCTACCTCGGCATTCCCTTTATCGCTGGGGCACTCACTCGGTACCTTCTGGTCCGACACAAGGGTGAATCCTGGTATACCTCCGTCTTCATACCCGCTATCTCCCCGATAACCTTGGTTTCGCTGCTCTTCACTATTCTAATCATGTTCTCACTCAAAGGGGAACTCATTGTCCAAATCCCCAAAGATGTTCTGCGCATAGCGCTCCCATTGGTCATCTACTTTGGCATTATGTTCTTTGTCGGTTTTTTTCTGTGCCGAGCTTTGGGTACGGCGTACGACCAAAATGCCGCCATCGCTTTTACCGCCGCGGGCAACAATTTTGAACTGGCTATCGCCGTTTCTATCGCGGTATTTGGACTGAACTCTGGGCAGGCCTTTACGGGGGTGATTGGGCCCCTGGTCGAAGTTCCTGCGCTGATTCTTCTGGTGCGTGTCGCGTTTTGGCTCAAAGCCAAGTTTTACCCCGCATAACCCTTTCCCAAAAAATTCACACCAAAAAAAAGCGCGCCCATTGCTGGGCGCGCTTCCGTTTTAAGCGCTTAGCGCTCCTAAACGTTTAGAAGTTGATGCGAACACCACCGTTCCAGTTGCGGGGCAAGCCCAAGAACACTTCTGCGTCGTCCGCAGAGTGGGTCTTGTCGCCGTACGCGTTGTAGGGAGAGTTGTCCGTAGCATCCTGGATGTACACGGCATCGGTCAAGTTGAACACGTGCGCAAAGACGTCCATGGTCACACCATTGAAGTCGATGGGCAAACGGTAGTTCAAGTTCAAATCCAACACGCTGAAGTTGGGCACTTGCCAAGACTCGGCGCGGTCTGATTCGCTCGTACGACCGAATACGTTCCAATCCGCGTAGTACTTGGAGTAATTGCGGTAGGTCAACGTAGCGTTCAAGTTCTTCACGCCCGTGTACTGAACAACAACTGCCTGCTGGTTCTGAGGAGCGTCACCTACGTGCAAGCCCTTCAGGTAGTAGTTCACTTGGGTCGTTACAGGAGAACCAGAGGAGTAGTCCGTGTATTCACCCGAAACGTCGTCCATCATCGTCCAGTCGCCGAAAGAAGCGCTCAAGTCGATGCGAAGACCCTTGATGGGCTTCAGAGCAGCCTCCAATTCCAAACCGCTGTGCTTCGCGTTCATACCGGTCAAGTAAACCGCGTCTTCAGAACCGTCCGTCAAGTAGACGAAGAAGCTGTTGGTACGGTTCAACCACAAGGTGTAGTAGTAGCTAGCACTCAACGCCAACATGCCGTTGGGGGCGCTCCAGTTCAAACCTGCCTCGTAGGAGTTAAAGGTCTCGTTGTCCGCAAATGACTGCTTGTACACTTTACCCGAAGCGTCGTTGATAGCCTTATCAAACGTAGGGGTAGCCTTCACCCAACCCAAGTTGGCGAACGCGTTTACGTTGTCGTTGATCGCGTACTTCGCACCACCCTTGATTTGCATACCGGGGAGGTTCTTGTTCTCCGCATAGTACTCTTCGCCGTTTCCGTTGTCACGGAAGTGGTCCGTCAACGTGTAAGACGCCATGGTGAAACCAGCTACCCCGTTTGCAGACAAGCGGTCAGAGCGGTAGTCGCCCTGAACGTAGGCACCGGCCCAGTTGATGGTCGTCGTGTTGTGGTAGGCAATCTTATCGCCCAAGCCAGCTTGGAAATCCGCTTGACGGAAGTCGCTGCTGTTGTCCACGTAGTAGGCACCGCCCAACAAGTCGCGCACTTCACGAGCGTGCTCTACTTGAGCAGAACGTACGTCCAAACCGTAGGTCAAGTTCAAGTTGTCGTTCACTTCGTGGTACAACTTAGAAATGGCACCCAAGGTCCACTGGTTATTGATTGAGTTACGCAAGATGCCGGTAGATGCAGGGCTGCCATCGGTAGCGTCCGCGTTCTCAGCCACTTCAGCGTCCCAGTTACGCGCAAAGCCCAATGCCGATGAGCTCTTTACAGAACCCAAGGTACCTGAGCCCCCGCCTGAACCTCCCGAGTAGTAGAAGATGTTCGCCAAGCGCATGTTGTCGTTGATGGTGCGGTACCAGTTCAAGTTCACCTGAGGCTTGTGGAAGTAGTTCTCACGCTCGTTGATGAAGTTCGGGTTGTAGCGCGCACCTTGACGAGCACCGTACATGTTGTAGTACTGCTCCCCTGCATAGGAAGGATCTACCGTGTTGTAGTTCTGGCTGTAGTTGCGGCCCAATTCAGAGAATTGATCGGCAGCATTGGGATCATAACCGTCCAAAGACAAGGCGTAGTCTTTAGAGAAGCGACCTACGTTCTGACGGTACAAGTTCTGACCGTGGCGCTGGGGAGCACCAATGGCGTACAATTCCAACTTGTCCTTCTTTGATGCCTGGTAGGAGGCACCGAAGTAGTAGGCGTAGGCGTCCGTCCAGGTGCCCTGATAGAATCCGTCACCGGTCTTGCGCACCAACGTGCCAGAGATCGCCAATTTCTCGCCGATCATGCCGGAGTTGAAGCCCACGGTGGTCTTCAAGAAGTTCCAGCTGCCCAATTCCTGACGGATATACCCGCCCTTCGAGCGTGCTGCAGGATCGGAAATGATGTTGATGGTACCACCGATAGAAGGCGTAGCCAAGTTTACACCAGACAAACCGCGCTGAACTTGGATGTTGCTTGTCGCGTCACCCACACCGTCCCAGTTGGACCAGTATACCCAACCGTTCTCCATGTCGTTTACGGGTACACCGTTGATCATGATAGCGACGTTGCGCTGGTTGAAACCACGAACGTTCAAACGAGAGTCACCCGCACCACCACCTTGGTTGGTAGAGTAGATAGAGGGCGCCGTGTTCAACACGTTGGGGAGGTCACGTGAAGCCAGGCGGTTCACGATGTCTTTCTTCGGAAGCGTCGTCACCGCGAAGGGCGATCTGCTGTCCGAACGAGAGGATACAATTTCAAGCTCTGTGAGCTCTACCACTGTGTCCAGGGCAGCTGTTTGAGCTTGGGCCGCAAAGGCAACCAACAAGGCTCCAGCAAGGGTCATAAGTTTTTNNTTTCATCAATCGATTGTTTAGGATGATTACCACAAAGAAAACACAGAACCCCCAGCCTACCACACGCGGATAGTTTAAGTCTGCGTTAAACCTGAGTAATTAACTGAATTCTAGCCGGATTTAGACTTCAAATCCAGCCGTCCAAATCGCGGCGATCTCGCTTAGTTGGACGACCTAACCCTTGATTACGCTGATGTTTCCGTGAAAGTAGAATTCGTTCGCGCTTTTCCATCTCCTCCTTCGCTGTGGTTTCGAGAAGAAAGTTTTCAACAAGGCCCGCTCCAACTCGACTCTTAGGAAAGTCCAAAACTTCAAAACGTCGTGCGTAGCCTGTATACCGTATTTCAAAAGCATCGCCCTTTTTGAGGGTTCGGCTCGCCTTGATCGGTTGGTCCTCGATGAGAATTCGGCCCAGCTTCAGCGAATCCGCGGCCACACTCCGCGTTTTATAGAGTCGAACCGCCCACAAGTAACTGTCGACGCGCATGGACTCAGTGAACGTGGATGAGCTGAGTGAACTGGGCGCGGCGCTCCGCCAATTCGGCGTGGGTTATGCGCTCCAAGCGCTCTGGGCCAAACTTCTCTACACAGAATGACGCCATGGTCGCGGCATACATCAAGGCGCGTTTC
>DNWN01000012.1:0-1563 GCA_003507115.1 Cryomorphaceae bacterium
GCATGGCACCGATCGCTTTGAGCCGGCCGCCTTTGCCATGGCCATCGCCTCGCTCGCCAAAGAATTGGGCGCAACCCAGATTGTCCTCAGCGGCACGGCCAATGGCAAATCCTTGGCCGGTGTGCTCGCCGCAGAAGCGGACGCCGCCGCCATCACGAATGTCACGGGCCTCCCCAGCCACTACGCCCCTTTGACCGTAGAACGCTCCGCCTTCTCCTCCAAAGGCATCGAACAATGCACTTCCCATGCGGTATGCACCGTACTCGTGTTAATCCCCAACGCCCTGGGCACCCAGCCTGCGGGTACCCAAGAAGCGGGCTTTGAAGACCGCACCGTCACGTTTGAGCCCCGCAGCACCCCTGGGCAGGCCCAGGTTGCCAGTGGTAAAATTCCCTTGCCTGAGGCCGAGCGCGTGGTCTCTGCAGGACGCGGCATGAAAGGCCCCGAGCACTGGACCCTGATCGAAGAGTTGGCCTCTGTCTTGTCCGCAGGAACGGCCTGTTCCAAGCCCGTATCCGACATTGGCTGGCGGCCCCACTCTGAGCACGTAGGCCAAACCGGCATTCAAATCAACCCCCAGCTGTACATCGCCATCGGCATCTCCGGAGCCATCCAGCATCTGGCGGGAGTGAGCGGGTCCAAAACCATTGTTGTCATCAACAACGATCCCGAAGCCCCCTTCTTCAAGGCCGCCGACTATGGCATTGTGGGGGACGCTTTCGACGTCGTTCCACGCTTGACCGCAGCCCTCAAGGCGCATCTCAGCTAAATGAGCGACAAAGTCCGACTCCACGTCAAAGGCCTCACCTACAGTGAACGGCCCACAGGGGCCTATGCCCTGCTGTTGGAATCGGAAGGGGACAAGCGCAAGCTCCCCATCGTGATTGGCGCCTTCGAAGCACAAAGCATTGCGATAGCCCTGGATAAAATGACCCGGCCTCCGCGCCCCATGACGCATGACTTGTTTGCCTCGGTCATGGAGTCCCATCACATCGAACTGACGGAAGTCATTATTCAGGATTTGCAAGATGGGGTCTTCTATGCCGTGCTTGTCTACGCCAAAGGAAGTGATGTGCGCATGACGGACGCACGTCCTTCCGACGCTATCGCCCTGGCTTTGCGTGCCGATTGTCCCATTTACGCCCACCAATCCGTCATGGACAAGGCAAGCATGGCGGAAAGCGACGCCAAAGTCGCCGCCGCCAACCCCGACGAATCCCCAGAGGATGTAGCCACGGACTCGGAGGAATCTGCCCTCGAAACGGCGGAAACCCAACGCGCGCTGAGCCAAGCTTCCGCGGAAACACTGGAAGATTTACTCAATCGTGCATTGGAGCACGAAGATTACGAACTTGCGGCTCGCATCCGCGATGAACTGAACAAACGATAACCATGGAAATCCTACGCGCGCTCGGCAGCCTTGTCCTCATTTTGGGGATTCTCTTTTGGGCCAGCGCCAACCGGCGCGCCATTTCCTGGTCCCTGGTGGCCAAGGGCATGCTCATTCAATTTGGTCTAGCCTACCTCATCCTCGAAGTAGACAGCATTTCCGCAGCCTTTGAC
>DNWN01000012.1:1585-4660 GCA_003507115.1 Cryomorphaceae bacterium
CTCCCCACCATCGTCTTCTTTAGTGCCATCACGAGTTTGCTCTTCCATTTTGGCATCCTCCAACGCGTGGTATGGGTGTTTGCATGGTTCATGAAGCGCACCCTCAAGCTATCCGGGGCCGAATCCCTCTCCGCTGCCGCCAACGTTTTTGTGGGCCAAACCGAAGCACCGCTTTTGGTCAAGCCCTACATCGCCGGGATGACGCGCTCTGAACTCCTCTGCCTCATGTCCGGAGGCATGTCCACCATTGCTGGGGCCGTCCTCGCCGCCTACATCAACTACCTCGGCGGAACCGACGAAGCCCGCCAAATTTTCTTCGCCCGCCACCTGCTTGCCGCCTCCGTCATGAGCGCCCCAGCCGCGATCATCGCCGCCAAAATCCTCATGCCCGAAACGGAAAAGTTTGTCGACACGGCAGATGTCAAGATTGAAAAGCAAGGAAACTGGCTGGAAGCCATTGCCCACGGCACAGGCGACGGCCTGAAAATGGCCGTCAATGTCGGCGTGATGCTCCTCGTGTTTACCGCCATGATTGCCTTGACAAATGCCCTGTTGAGCGGGGCCATTGGGGAGTGGACCGGTTTGAATGCCTGGATTGCTTCGGCCACCGACGGCCGTTTCACCGAATTCAATCTCCAAGCCATCTTCGGCATTACGCTGGCCCCCTTGACCTGGTTGATGGGGGTCCCCTGGGCCGATGCCGCAGCCGTCGGTCAGCTCTTGGGCGAGAAGACGGTGCTCAATGAGTTTTATGCCTATGTGTCCATGGGCAATTTGATGGAAGGCGGCCAACTCGGTAGTGAGAAGGCCCAAATCCTCTCCACCTACATCCTCTGTGGTTTTGCCAACTTTGCCTCCATCGGCATCCAAATTGGAGGCATCGGTGCCCTCGCTCCCGAACGCAGAAAAGACTTGAGCAAACTGGGCTTGCGCGCCTTGTTAGCGGGCACTGCGGCTTCCTTGTTTACGGCTATCTTAGTGGGCATCTTGTATTAACCGCCCCGGAACACCGTTCCAATTCGAAGCACTCCGATGAAAGCCTACCACGACCTGATTCACCGCGTCCTCGCCGAGGGCGTGCACAAGGAAGACCGCACCGGAACCGGGACCCTTTCTGTTTTTGGGCACCAAATGCGCTTTGATCTTCAAGCGGGCTTCCCGATGATGACCACCAAGAAGCTGCACTTGAAGAGCATCTTGCACGAACTCATCTGGTTCATCCGCGGCGAAACCAATATTCGCTACCTCTGCCAGAACGGCGTGCGCATCTGGGACGACTGGCCTTATGCCAAATACAAAGCCTCCGGCGACTTTCAAGGCGAAGACATTCGCGCCTTCGCCGCACGCATTGCGGAAGATGCCGCCTTTGCCGAAAAATGGGGTGAGCTTGGGCCCGTCTATGGACACCAGTGGCGTTCCTGGCCCGGCCCCAACGGCGCCGTCGACCAACTCAAGCAGGTCCTTGAAGATCTCCGCCAAAATCCAGATTCCCGCCGCCACATAGTCAGCGCCTGGAATCCCGGTTACATCGACCAAATGGCCTTGCCTCCCTGCCACGCCTTCTTCCAGTTCTACGTCGCAGAGGGAAAGTTGAGCTGCCAGCTATACCAACGCTCCGCGGATATTTTCCTGGGTGTGCCCTTCAACATTGCCTCCTACGCCCTACTCGTGCACTTTATGGCGCATGATTTGGGCCTCGAAGTCGGGGACTTTGTGCACACCTTAGGCGACGCCCACATTTACAGCAACCACCTCGACCAGGTCAAACTTCAGATCAGCCGGGAGCCGCGCACACTTCCTACCCTTTGGCTGAATCCGGACGTGAGGTCCTTGTTTGACTTCACGTACGACGATGTGCGTTTGGAGGGCTATGATCCGCATCCGCACATTGCGGGGGCTGTAGCCGTTTAAATTGACTGTATGCTGACCCTCATTGTTGCACACGACCAAAATCTCCTCATTGGCGGGGGAAATCGGCTTCTTTGGCATTTGCCGGAGGACCTCAAGCGCTTCAAGGCCTTAACGAGCGGCCACCCCATACTCATGGGGCGCAAAACCTTCGAATCCATCGGCCGACCGCTCCCCCAACGCACCAATATCGTCATCACGCGCAACCCGGATTGGTCCCATGAAGGGGTCCTGACCGCGGAGAGTCTCGAGGAAGCCATCGGGATGGCCTCCATGAAGGATTCCGAAATTTTCTTGATTGGCGGNNCACGCCGAATTTGACGGCGATACGTGGTTCCCCGAATACCGTAGCGACTTTACCGAATTATCTCGGGAAGGGCATCCGGCCTCCGCGGAGCAGCCCATCGGGTATGCTTTCGTGCGGTACGCACGGAAATAATAAAACCGGAATTTCGGAAATTAAGGCGCCGTTCAGGCCGCCTTTAAGCTGTCAACTTTAGAGAGCTGCTGTGCCACCATTTCTGCCGTAACATGGACGGATTCTGGCAACTCGTACATGGCATCCGTCAAAATGGCCTCGCAAATACTACGAAGCCCACGGGCTCCCAGCTTGAATTCCAGGGCCTTGTCTGCGATGGCTTCCAGGGCGGCAGGCTCGAAAGTCAGCGTGATTTGGTCCATCTCAAACAGGTGGCCATATTGCTTCACCAAGGCATTCTTGGGCTCCGTCAAGATGCGGAGCAGGGTATCGCGCGTCAAGGGCTCCAAGTAGGTCAGGACGGGCATTCGGCCAATCAATTCGGGAATGAGCCCAAAGGCCTTCAAGTCCTGGGGAGCCACCGCGGAGAGAAAGTTCTCTTCTTGGATATCTCCCCGGCGAACGCTTCCTCCATAGCCGACCACTTGAGTGTTCAGTCGACGGGCAATGTGACGGTTAATGCCATCGAAGGCCCCTCCTGCAACAAATAGAATGTCGCGGGTATCCACTTCGACAAACTTTTGATCCGGATGCTTGCGGCCTCCTTTGGGCGGTACGTTGACCTTCGTCCCTTCCAAGAGTTTGAGCAGCGCCTGCTGCACCCCTTCCCCGGAAACGTCCCGGGTAATGGAAGGGTTGTCGCTTTTGCGGGCAATCTTGTCGATCTCATCGATGAACACGATACCGCG
>DNWN01000012.1:4723-7350 GCA_003507115.1 Cryomorphaceae bacterium
ACATAGCCGGCTTCGGTCAAAACTGTGGCGTCCACAATGGCGAAGGGCACATTGAGCATGCGGGCAATCGTTCGAGCCAGGAGGGTCTTACCCGTCCCTGTTTCCCCCACCAAAATGACGTTGGACTTTTCAATTTCAAAATCGTCCACGCCGCCTTGAAGGACCCGTTTGTAATGGTTATAGACGGCTACGCTCAAGGTCTTCTTCGCCGAGTCCTGCCCAATGACATATTGATCGAGGTGGGCGCGAATATCCTTGGGTTTGGGGAGTTCAAATTTAGAAGACTCTCCGGGATGACCCTGACGTGCCTCTTCCAAGACAATCTCATGGGCCTGCTCAATACAGGATTCACATATGTGTGCATCAAGCCCTGCGATGAGGAGCCCCGCATCGCTCTTCGGGCGGCCACAAAATGAACACTGCGAAACTTCCGACATGTTACCCGCGTTTTTTGCCTTCCAGCACTTCGTCAATCATGCCATAGGCCTTGGCTTCCTGGGAGGTCATCCAATAGTCGCGGTCAGAATCCTTCTCCACTTTGTCGAAAGGTTGACCCGAGTGGTTGGCGATGATTTCATACAATTCCTTTTTGAGCTTCAGAATCTCGGTCAAGGTGATTTCCATATCGCTGGCTTGGCCTTGCGCGCCACCCATCGGTTGGTGAATCATCACACGGGAGTGCTTCAAAGCGGAACGCTTGCCCTTGGTCCCGGCACACATCAAAACAGCGCCCATAGAGGCTGCCATGCCCGTACAAATCGTCGCCACATCGGGGCTCACCACTTGCATCGTGTCGTAAATGCCCAAACCCGCATATACGGACCCACCAGGGCTATTCAAATAAATCTGGATGTCTTTTTTGCTGTCCGCCGATTCGAGGAAAAGAAGCTGTGCTTGCACAATGTTGGCGACTTGGTCGTTGATGCCCGTTCCCAAAAAGATGATACGGTCCATCATTAAACGCGAGAATACATCCATTTGCGCCACATTGAGTTGACGCTCCTCAATGATGTAGGGCGTCAAGGAACTATCCACATAATGCTGCATCGTCAAGCTGCTGATGCCCTTGTCAAGCATCGCATAGCGTTGAAATTCTTTACCTAAATCCATGACGGAAAATTATTTGTTGCGGTTAGCCAATTTAAGGAAATCGGCATAGTTACTCTTGCTCGTCTTTAGGGTGAAGGCGCCCTTAAAGAAGGCCATCATCTTTTCTTGCAATATTTGTTCCGAAAGTTGCTCGGATTGCTCACGGTTTTGCAACACACTCATGGCTAACTGCTCCGCTTGGGCGTCGTCCATCATTTGGCCAAACTGCGCCATCCGGCTCTTCACCATGGATACCGCATGGGCCACTAGTTCTTCTTTGTGCACATGCAAGTGCTGCTCGCGAACCAATTTGCCTTCGATCAGCTGCCAACGCATAGCCTTTTCGGTGTTGGGCCATTGCTCTTCCACTTCTTCCATGCTTGGGGCTTTCTCGCCCTGCTGGGTGATCCACTTCTTCATGAAAGCCTCGGGCATGTTCATCTTGGTCTTCATCAAATGGTCCGTCACCGTATTGAAGAAATGAGTGTCCGCATCGCGCTGGTACAGTCCTTTGAGGTCCTCTTCAATTTTGCTACGCATTTCCGCTTCGTTGCTCACGGCACCCTCTCCAAACAACTTATCAAAAAGCTCCTGATTGATGTCCGCCGGCTCCAAATGGTAGATGGTCTTCAAGGTCAACATAAACAACCCGGTTGAAGCCGCCTGTTCGATTTCATTGAGGCCTAAAACGTCCTCCAATTTGAAGGTGTCCGCGAAGTGCTTGGACGCATTGAGCTCCAAGGTGTCGCCCACTTTCATGGCCAAGGCCGCTTTCGCGACTTTCTTGTCACTGATGGACTTCATGCCTACGCGGCCTTCTTTGGCTTCGGCTCCATCCACGGGTTGGCCTTTCTTGTCCACCATTTGGAAGGATCCGAAGAGGATGTCCTCTACGCCGACCGCATCCACTTCCGACATTTTGCCGTAGCGGTTGCGAATATTTTCGACCTCTTCATCGATCACGGCCTTGGTTGGCTCGATTTCGATGTAGGGGAGTTTTACTTTCTCGCTGATCTCGAGATCAAACTGAGGGGCCACGCCAATCTCAAATTGCACTTGGAAGCTTTCCGCGGCAAAGTCTACCTGACTGGGCAAGGGCAAGGGTTGGCCCAAAATTTCCAATTTCTCCGACTCCAAGTAATTGTACAAGCCGTCTTGCAACATCTTGTTCACCTCGTCAATACGCACCGAAGATTCGTACTGCTTGCGGATCATCGCCATCGGGGCCATTCCTGGACGAAAGCCCGGAATATTCGCCCGCTTGCGGTAGTCGGTCAAGGCTTTTTCTACTTTGTCCGCAAAATCGGCCTGGGCGATTGCGACGGTAATGACCCCATTGTTCTTGGCGTCGATCGTGTGGGAAACATTCATAGGTATAAAGTCTTTGAAAAAGGAGGGCAAAGGTACGGAGGATTAACGGCTTCTTGGCTAGAAGGTTTGAAAGCTAGCGATGGCTCTTAAAGAAAGTGCTACGCTGATTCTGAAGTGAAACGACCCGCCTGACAGATAGTAAAAATCCCCGCCAAATATTTGGCGGG
>DNWN01000112.1 GCA_003507115.1 Cryomorphaceae bacterium
AATACCCCACCAAGGAACATCCACCTCCAGGTTCCCGTATTGATTGGGTCCAGCATCAAGGGTCCAATAGTAGGTGAGGCCATTATGGAGAACATGTGCGCCCATAGTGACCCAGAGACGCCCGGAAAGCCAGTACAGACCGCCTAGGATGAGTCCAGCGCCCAGCAAGAAGGGCCATTGCACGAAGTTCATGTGACCCAGCGCAAAGGCGAGGGAGGCGCCCAGGATGGCGAGAAGGGGGCTAGTTCGGTCGTGCAGGAGGCGTTGAACGGCGCCGCGGAAGAGGATTTCTTCGGAAAGTGCGGCGACCAAGACAAAGGTGGCCAGGCTAAAGAGTTGATCGGCCAGGGTGGGGAAGAAGAGCATTTTTTCGACGGCGCGGTCGGAGGCGTGGGCGGATTCGAAGTGGGGCGCCATGAAGGCCCAATCGGCGGAGAGGGTGGACCAGAGTTCGGTGCACCAGGAGAGGAAGGGAAGGCTCAAGGGGAGGATGGCCCAGGCGAGGAGGCTGTCAATCCACGACCAGGGACCTTGCGGCAAGGTGGGAACGAGGGGTTTTTCGCGCCAACGTTGCATCAGGTAGAGGCCGGGCAGGGCGAACATGAAGAGTGTGTATAGGGCTTGACCCAGGAGAAGGGCGCGGCCGGCGCTGGCTTCGGGGCGTGCGACAATGTCCTCAATGGTCATTCCGGTGTAGCCAAAAAATTGAAGGGCTTTCGGCGCGAAAAGACCGGCCAACAAGGTGCCCGCCAAGATGGCTAAAAGGAGGGTGAGGACTTCGCGTTGCTTCATAGAATGGGGAAGATAGGTATGCCGTAATTTTGCGGGACTAAAAATCGTATAAATGGCGCGGATTGCGGATATCGAATTAGGGGATTTCCCATTATTGCTTGCTCCGATGGAGGATGTGAGCGATCCGCCTTTCCGTGCGCTGTGCAAGCAGCACGGTGCTGATTTGATGTATACCGAATTTATTTCGTCGGAGGGCTTGATTCGGGATGCTGCAAAATCGGTGGCCAAATTGGATATTTTCGAGTACGAGCGCCCCATAGGCATCCAAATTTTTGGAGCCGAAATTGACTCCATGCGCGAAGCCGCCGCCATCTGCGAGGAGGCCAATCCCGACATCATCGACATCAACTACGGCTGCCCTGTCAAGAAGGTGGCCTGCAAGGGTGCCGGAGCGGGAATCCTCCAGAATATCCCCAAGATGGTCAGCATGACAGCGGAAATTGTCAAAGCCGTCAACAAGCCGGTCACCGTGAAAACGCGTTTGGGCTGGGACGAGGATAGCAAATACATTGTGGAAGTGGCCGAACGCCTGCAAGACGTGGGCATCCAAGCGATCAGCATCCACGGCCGAACCCGCAAGCAGATGTACAAAGGCGATGCGGACTGGACCCTAATCGGCGAAGTCAAGAACAACTCGCGCATGACCATCCCCGTCTTTGGGAACGGTGACATCGACAGCCCCGAAAAGGCCATCGAAATGCGCGACAAATACGGCGTCGACGGCGTCATGATTGGCCGCGCCTCCATCGGCTACCCCTGGATTTTCAACGAAATCAAGCACTTCATGGCGACCGGCCAGCACCTCGCTGCCCCCTCCCTGGAGGACCGCGTTCAGGCTGCGCGCCGGCACCTAGAATTGGCCATTCAATGGAAGGGCGAAGGGCTTGCCATTACGGAGACGCGCCGGCACTACGGCAATTACTTCCGCGACTTCCCCAATTTCAAAGACTACCGCATGACGCTAGTGACCTCCAACGAGGTCGATGAACTCATGGCCACTTTTGATGCGATCATTGAAGAATACGGCCCGAGCTTGGCCCTGGTCTAAAGGCGATTAGGATTGGCCACGAAGTCCACTCAATGGACTCTGCAAGCGGGCCGTGGCGCCCCAGCCTAGGAGGGCGCCTACGAACAAAACGAAGGCAAATACGACCAAGGATTGCCCCGCATGGAATGCCATGGGGTAGGATTCCACCACATAGCCTGACCCCAATTTGACCCATCCAAACGTGGATTGACCCCAGACGAGCAGCGTGCCGAGAATCCATCCCCCCAGTCCTCCAACCGCACTGACCCACATGGCACTCCACCAGAAGCTGCGACGCACCTGTGTTTCAGACATGCCCATGGCGCGTAGAATGGCCCGCTGCTGGACTTTCTCCATGCCGAGCAACACGGTGGCACTGTAGAGCCCTAGAGAGGCTAGAAGCACGATAAATGCGAGAATAGCGCTCGTGATCATGCCTTCACTGCGCATCACCCGGAATAGTGCGGCCTCGCGATCTTCGGGTGTTTGGCCCATAAGGGCTTCTCCGTGCGAACCGACTAGTGCCAGCACTTCTTCCTTCGTCCGTCCCCAACAATGAATGGCATCTATCCGCTCGTCGTGGGTCCAACCTTGAAGGGTGGTCAAGTCAACTACGATGTGCTGTTGGTCGATTTGAGGGTGGACAAAAAAGATGGCCTCGGGAGACAGGATTTCCCGATGGAATGCGGAGGATAGGTCAAAACTGGCCCCCATGTCCGATCGCGGCCATAACAGTTCCAGGCTCTCGCGGCCGCTTAATTCTAGGTATCCCAGCTGACCAGCCACGCCATAGCCCAAATAAGTCACCCCAGGATAGCCCTGAGGCATGAGGGCGGATGTCAAGGAGTCCATCCATGGATGGGCGGTCCATAGGGGCTGAGGCATTCCCTCTACCGTGACAAGCACTTCGCGCTGCGCCGAACGCAACAGGGCTTTTTGAGATTGGACTGGTATCCAGGTGAGTCCGGAGTCTGACTCCAAGGCGGCGATGTGCTCGGATGTCAGATCAAACCGAGACCCCTCGCGGTGGACCAATGTGACCTCAGGGTGCACGTTTTGGTAGGTTTCCAGCACCAATTCTTCCAAGCCATTGAACGCGGACAGCACCAAAATCATCGCGGAGGTCCCGACTGTGACGCCCGCGGCAGCCGCCCAGGTGACATAGGTCGAGAGCGTACGCCCCCGCAAGAAGCGTCCCCCGAGTTTCGCTGGATGGGACGGATTCAAGGGCGTTTATTTAATGGGGTTTTCACCTCCTTCGCGGAGCAGTCGATCGATATTTGCTTCGTACTCCATGGAGTCATCGAGGTGGTAGTGCAAGGCGGGAATGATGCGCAACTGATTGCGCACTTTTTGAGCCAACGCGGCGCGTAATTTCGGGGCCTGGTCCTCGCAAAAGGCCATGACGGATTCAGATCGATCGGTGGGAAAAACGGACAGGTATACCCGACACAGGCCCAAATCCGGGGATACGCGAACTTTGCTCACCGAGACGAGGGTGCCGGGAAAATCACTGGCGGCGTTGGCGCGAAAAATTTCGGCGAGATCTCGCTGCAATAAACTAGCAATTTTCTTTTGACGCGTGCTTTCCATGAGGCAAAAGTACGCCGGTACTCGGGATAAGGCAGTACTTTCGTGGGGATGACCCCATTGCGACGGATTTTAGGGATGGCGGGCGCCTATCGCGGCGCTTTTTCCGGGGCAGCGCTATTTTATGTGCTGTATACCGTCGTGTCTCTCGTGTCCCTCGGGATGATTATCCCCGTACTGGATGTCATTCTCGTGCCGGAGGGCGCGCAGGAAGTCCGGCATTTTCCCGCGGGCTGGGGCGACATGAACGCCCAGGATTGGGTGGCCCATTATGTGGCTCAGGCGGTCAGCCGCTATGGTTCCTTGGGAACCCTTTGGCGTGTATCCTTGGCGGCATTTGGATTGTTTATCCTAAAGAATGCCTTCCGCTACATCGCCTTGTGGCACATGGCTACCCTTCGGACGGGCATTACGGCCACGCTTCGCCAGGCGCTCCATCAAAAAGTGATGCGTTTGAGTCCTGCTACGATGCAAGAAAGCCGAAAGGGCGATATTTTGGCCCGGTCCTCAACCGATGTCACGGAAATTGAATGGGCCATTTTAACCGGGTTGGAGCTGCTTGTGCGCGAACCCCTCGTCATTCTTGGCTCGCTGATTGTCTTGGTGGTGATGAGTGCCAAACTCACCCTGCTTCTAGTGGTGGTGGGCCCACTTGCAGCGTGGCTCCTCAATCGGGTAAGTAAGCATTTAAAACGGAAATCTTCCACCGCTCAAGACCGCTTAGGTCAGGTCTTATCTGCCCTGGAAGAAAGCATTAGCGGGCTGCGTATTCTCCAAGCATTTCAGGCCGAAGACTACCAGCAAAAACGCTTTGAGCGGGTCAACCAAGGGGCCTTTGCGGCGACGCGCGACGTGCACCGCCGAAGAGATCTGGCGAGCCCGCTGTCCGAATTGATCGGCGTCTTTGCCTTGTTGCTCATCCTTTTCTACGGAGGCCGCGAAGTCCTGCTCGGCCATGGCCTGACGGGAGCTACCCTCGTGGCCTACTTGCTCTTCTTCTACCAGCTCATCCCGGCCTTCAAGTCGGTTTCCATGGCCCTCTACAACCTGCAAAAGGGCAATGCGGCGGCGGAGAGACTCTTTGAGGTCTTGGACCTCCCCGAAACCCTGCGCGACCCCGACGTCACGGAAGCCTGGACCTGCCCCGCCAACGGTCCCGAAACCATTGAATTCCGGAACCTCCACTTTACCTACCCCGGCGCTTCCCGCCCCGCCCTCCAAAACTTCAACCTGACGATTGAGCGTGGCCAAACGGTCGCCCTCGTCGGCCCCTCCGGAGGCGGTAAATCCACCCTCATCCACCTCGCCCTTCGGGCCATGGACCCCGACCAAGGAGGCATCTTCTTGGAGGGTCATCCCATTGCGCCGTACCGAGGCGAAGCACATGAGGCGCATGAAATGCAACGCCCGCCCATGCCCTTGCAGGACCTGCGGGCCGCCATGGGCCTAGTGACCCAAGACCCCATCCTCTTCCATGGCACCGCACTGGAAAATATTGCCTTGGGGGATGCGTCTCCCGATTTGGATCGCGCCAAGAAGGCCGCCAAAGATGCCCAGGCCCTAGCCTTCATCGAGGACTTGCCCGGCGGATGGAATCACATCTTGGCTGAGGGTGGGCAGTCCCTGTCGGGCGGTCAGCGTCAGCGCATGGCTTTGGCGCGTGCGCTCTACCGAAATGCCCCCATACTGCTTCTGGATGAAGCCACCTCCGCCTTGGATGCCGAAAATGAACGCCTCGTGCAGGAGGCGCTGGACGCAGCAAGTTCGGGCCGAACGACCCTCGTCGTAGCCCACCGTCTGGCCACCGTCCAGAAAGCAGATCGTATCCTTGTGCTGGATCAGGGCCAAATCGTCGAGGACGGGAATCACCCGCAATTGCTCGCCAAGGGCGGGCTGTATGCTACCTTGGTACAAACGCAAGCACTGCAAAGCACATGAGCTCCCCCCACTTCACTCACATCGACCACCTCGGAATAGCCGTCGCCAATTTGGCGGAGGCGGAAGCCCGTTATACGGCCATGTTTGGCGTGGAACCCTACAAACGGGAAGAAGTGGAACGGGAAGGGGTGATGACGAGTTTTTTCCAGGTGGGCCCCAATAAGATTGAGCTTTTGGAGGCGACGAAGGCAGACAGCCCTATTGCCAAGCATGTGGAGAAGCGCGGGGAAGGGTTGCACCATGTGGCCTATTTGGTGAAGGACATT
>DNWN01000039.1 GCA_003507115.1 Cryomorphaceae bacterium
TAGCCCTCTAGCCCTCTAGCCCTCAGGCCCTACAACCGCGCATCCACCACCTCGCGGGGAAGCACGCCTTTGACGTCGTAAATCACGGCACCTTTTTGGGCTTTCAGTTGATGCATATCCAGGGCGAGGAATTGGTTGTGGGCCACAGCTAAGACGATGGCATCGTAGCCTCCGGGATCCAAAGCGTCGACCAGGCTAAAGCCGTACTCGTGCTCGACCTCTTGAGAGCTGGCCCAGGGATCGTAGGTATCGACTTGTAAGCCGTATTGGAGGAGTTCGTGGCGGATGTCCACGACTTTGGTGTTTCGAATGTCGGGGCAGTTCTCCTTGAAGGTGATGCCTAGCAGTAGGGTGCGGCTTTCTTTGACGGTTTTGCCTTCAGCAATGAGGAGTTTCACCACTTTGCTGGCGATGAAGAGCCCCATGGAATCGTTGACACGGCGGCCGCTGAGGATGACGGCGGGGTGGTAGCCCAGGCTTTCCGCTTTGTGGGCGAGGTAGTAGGGGTCCACGGAAATGCAGTGCCCACCGACGAGACCGGGGCTGTACTTCAGGAAGTTCCACTTGGTGCCAGCGGCTTCGAGGACGTCGCGCGTGTCAATGCCGACGCGGTCAAAAATGAGCGAAAGCTCGTTCACGAAGGAAATGTTGACGTCGCGTTGCGCGTTTTCAATGGCTTTGGAAGCTTCGGCCACCTTCATGTTGGGGGCCAAATGCGTTCCCGCCACGATGATGCTCCGGTAGAGGCCGTCCACAAACTGGGCGGCATCCGGGGTGCTACCGGAGGTGACCTTTTTGATGGTGGTCAAGGTGTTGACTTTGTCGCCGGGGTTGATGCGTTCGGGGCTGTAGCCACAGAAAAAATCCTGATTGAAGGTCAAGCCACTAACGGATTCCAACACGGGTACGCAGTCCTCTTCGGTGCAGCCGGGGTAGGTGGTGGATTCGTAGATGACGACGTCGCCTTTTTGCAGGTAGTGGCCGATCATGTTGGAGGCGCTCATCAAGGGGCCCAAATCGGGCGCATTCGAGGCGTTGATCGGGGTGGGAACCGTCACAATGTAGACATTAGCCTGGGCCAAATCCTCTATGGTGCAACTGAATCGAATGCCGCGGTCCAATGCCGCTTGGATGGCGTCGGGTTCCGCTTCCTTGGTGGAATCCTCAGCGCGGTTCAGTTCATCGACGCGTGCGCATTTGATATCAAAGCCCAACACGGGGTAGTGCTTCGAAAATTCCAGGGCAAGGGGCATGCCGACATAGCCAAGGCCAATGACGGCAATGTGAGGATTCGTGGGCAGCTGCGCGGCGTTCATAGGAGTAAAGGTACGCACCGCCGTACCTTTATCCCATGAAAGCCCTCTGGACGCTCAACCCCTATTTCTGGCGCTACAAGTGGCTTTTGCTCAGCGGAGTCCTTTTTGTGCTCCTTTCCGCGGCGTTTTCGGTGTTTCCGGCCGTCTACATTCGGGAAGCCTTTGACGAGGTAGCTGCGGCGATTTCGGGCCAAGGCACCCCGGATGCCCAGCAAAGCCTCGATCTCAAGCAGGCCCTGATGCTCTATTCCGCCCTGATTTTGGGCTTAAGTGTCCTCAAAGGCCTCTTTACTTTTTTGATGCGCCAAACCCTGATTGTGATGTCGCGCCACATCGAGTTTGACCTCAAAAATGACATCTACACCCACTACCAAAAATTGGACATGGGCTTTTACCGCCGAAATAGCACGGGGGATTTGATGAACCGCATCAGCGAAGACGTGGGGCGGACGCGGATGTACATCGGCCCGGCCCTCATGTACACGATCAATACGGCCTTCGCGACGGGAATCACCTTGTACTTCATGTTCTCGGTAGACGTTCGGCTTAGCCTGTTGACCCTGGCTCCCATGCCCCTCTTAGTTTGGTGCATTTACCGTGTTTCAACCTTGATCAATCAACGGAGTCATGCGGTGCAGGCCCAGCAGTCGGCGATCAGCACTTTAGCCCAGGAGACGTTTTCGGGCTTGCGGGTGTTAAAAGCGTTTGGCCTGGAAGCGGAGCAAACAGAACGCTATGCAACGAGTGCCAGAAATTCCTTTGCCCAAAACGAACGCCTATACCGTGTCAATGCGTTGTTCATGCCCCTAATGCTCCTCTTGGTGGGCACCAGCACCCTCATTGCGGTCTGGGTGGGCGGGCAAGGCGTCATTGAAGGCCGTTTAAGCCCCGGCGTCATTGCGGAGTTTGTGTACTACGTCAACCTCTTGACGTGGCCCATTGCGAGCATTGGCTGGGTCATGAGTATGGTGCAACGCGCGGAAGCCTCTATGCAGCGAATTAATGATTTTTTACTCATCGAACCGGCCATTCAAAGCCCCGAGCAACCCTATCGCCCCGACGTGTTTCACGGGGATATTGTATTTGAAAACGTGAGCTACACCTACCCAGACAGTGGCATTCAGGCCTTGAATTCGTTTTCAGCCCACATTGCACCGGGAGAAACCATCGTTGTGGTGGGCAAGACGGGGTCGGGGAAAAGCACCTTGGGCCTCCTGCTCAACCGGGTAATGGACCCCCAAACGGGCCGAATTTTGGTCGACGGCGTGGACATTCGGTCCTGGGATGTGCAGGTGCTGCGCCGCGCGATTGGCACGGTCCCCCAAGACGCCTTTCTCTTTAGCGACAGCATTGCGGAAAACATTGCGTTTGGCACCATGGATGCTGGGCGGGAAGTGGTGGAAGAATATGCCGAACTCGCCCACGTCGCCGAAGATGTGCTGGGCTTCCCAAAAGGGTTTGACACCGTGGTGGGCGAGCGCGGGGTGACCTTGAGTGGAGGCCAAAAGCAACGGGTGAGCATTGCGCGTGCCTTGATTAAAAAACCGCCGATGTTGGTCCTGGACGACGCCTTGTCCGCGGTCGACACCGACACGGAAGTCAATATTCTCTCCGACTTGCGCGAGAAACTTCAGGGTGTCACGGCCCTTTTGATTACGCAGCGGTTGAGCTGTGTGCATTTGGCCGATCGCATCTATGTGCTCGAAGAGGGGCGATTGACCCAAGAGGGCACCCACAGTACGTTGGTCCAACAGGACGGAGTGTATGCCGAACTGTATGCCCTCCAAAACCCTGATTCCTGGTCTCCCTCATGAAACTTTATCCCAATTTGGTCGCCGGCGTCTTGGAGGTCTTAGAGTGGTCTTTCGGGAAAGGATGGTATGCGGACCGCGTGGTGGACAAAGTGCTGCGCGCCAACAAGAAATGGGGCGCCCGGGACCGTGCCTTCGTGGCCCAACATAGCTATGAAATGGTCCGATGGTGGCGCTTGCTTTGGGCGCTCCTCGGCGAGGAACCGAGCCTCAAACGCAAGAAACTCAAAGAACTGTTCGAACTGTATTGGGCCTGGCAAATGGAGGGGACTTTGATCCTCCCGGAGGATTTGCCCCTTGGGGTGCGCGAGAGCTATCCCGCTTGGTTGGATGCCCGGGCCGATGCCGCCCTCGGAGCGCAGTGGCCGGCCTTGGCGCATGCCCTCAACCAACCGGCGCAAGTCATTCTACGCGTCAACACCCTACGGGCCACGCGCGAACGTGTTTTGGAACGCCTTGCGGCGGAAGGCATCGAGGCGGAAGCCTCGGACGTGCGTCCGGAGGCCATTGTCTTGAGCAAGCGCCCGCGCTTGCAACACCTGCCCTCATTCCAGGAAGGTTGGTACGAAGTTCAGGACGGGGGCTCGCAGTGCATTGCCCCCTATCTGGATCCTCAGCCCGGAGACCGCATTTTGGACGGCTGCTCTGGGGCGGGAGGGAAAGCCCTGCACATGGCGGCCCTGATGCAGAACCGGGGCGAAATTCTGTGCATGGACATCGAAGCCTACAAATTGGGGGAAGCCGTCAAACGTGCGCAACGCGCGGGCGTGTCCATACTCACAACCAAGCACATCGTACATACCGCAGATGTTTTGGAGCGGGGAGCGTGGGCTGATAAAATGATTTTGGATGTGCCGTGCAGCGGCACCGGCGTCATCCGCCGCGATGTGGACACCAAATGGAAACTTCTCCCGGAGCACTTGGAGCGCACCTTGGAGGTGCAGGCGCGCATCTTGCAGCGCTATCCTGGGGCCTTGCGGGTCGGTGGACGGCTAGTCTATGCGACCTGCAGCATTTTGCCCGAAGAAAATGAAGCCCAAGTAGAAGCCTTTGTCAAAGCTCAGCCGCAGTTTAGCTTAGAGGAGATGGTTCGCATATCTCCGGCACAGGCCCATTCCGATGGCTACTTCGTGGCGGTGCTGACTAAAAATGACCACGTATGACTTGGGTAACGGAATCGGAATCGCTGCACGACGGCCTCGAACACGCTTCGACCGCGGACATTCTCGCGGGCATCAATGCCGAGGACCACAAAGTGGCGCAGGCAACGGAGCGCGCCATCCCGGCCGTCCAGGCCTTGGTGGAGGCAATTTTACCTCAGATGAAGGCGGGCGGACGCTTGTTTTATATCGGGGCGGGGACGTCGGGCCGTTTGGGTATCGTCGATGCATCGGAATGTCCGCCCACGTTTGGCGTCGCCCATGGCCGGGTGGTCGGTTTGATCGCCGGGGGCGATGGAGCCATTCGAAAGGCCGTCGAATTTGCGGAGGATGATCTCGAGCAAGCTTGGATGGACCTGTGTGCCCACCAAATTAGCCCTCAGGATGCCGTGGTAGGCATCGCGGCCAGTGGGCGAACCCCCTATGTCCTGGGAGGGCTCCAGGCCGCTCGAACCTTTGGCTGTGTTACGGGGGCCATTGTATGCAATCCGGGCTCCCCGGTTGCCCAAGCGGCAGAATTCCCGATCGAAGTGGTGGTCGGCCCTGAATTCATCACGGGTTCCACTCGAATGAAATCGGGGACCGCACAAAAACTGATTTTGAACATGCTCTCGACCACCCTGATGATTCAGTTGGGGCATGTTCAAGGCAACCGCATGGTCGACATGCAGCTGAGTAACGAAAAACTCGTCGCCCGCGGGACGGCCATGGTGGCGGCCCAGACCGGGCTGGACGCAAACAAAGCGCAAGAACTGTTGTTGGCCAAGGGTAGCGTACGCAAAGCGGTTCAAGCATGGAGAGAACAAACCCACCCGTAGCCCGCATCATTGGATCGGGGATTGCCGGCATTTCGGCCGCCATCCGACTGGCCCGGAAAGGCTATGCCGTCGAGGTCCATGAGGCCAATACGTATCCGGGGGGGAAGTTGAGTCAATTTCGGCTCGGGGCCTACCGCTTTGATGCGGGACCCAGCTTGTTCACCTTGCCGGAACATGTCGAAGCCCTGTTTACCCTCTGTGGCGAGCAGGCGGCCGACCATTTCCCTTACCTCAAGAAGGATGAATCCTGCCGGTATTTCTGGGAGGATGGGACGCGCCTCATTGCGCACAGCGACCCGGAGGCCTTTGCCTTAGAGGCCGAAAAACAACTGGGCGAACCGGCGGCCCATACCCGAGCTCATTTGGCCCTGGCGCGCACGCAATACCAGGCCACGTCGGGTTTTTTCTTGGAGCGATCCCTGCACAGTTGGCGCACCTACCTTCGGCCGGCGATTTTCCGAACGTTGGTGGCCGTTCCCTCTTTGGGGTTGACCCGCACGATGGATGCCATGCACCGGAAACGGTTTGTCTCGCCCCACATGGTGCAGCTGTTTAACCGCTATGCCACCTTCAATGGTTCGAGCCCATACCAAGCCCCGGGTACCTTGTGCATGATTCCCCATTTGGAATTTGGCGTGGGAACGTTTCTACCCAAACGAGGCATGGTCGACATTACGCATAGTTTGGTGGCTCTCGCAGAACGCCAGGGGGTCCAGTTCCACTACGGTCAGCGGGTGGCCCAAATCACCTACGAAGGCCGCCGCGCGACGGGGATACGTCTCGAATCGGGCGAAATGCTGGGGGCCGAGGTGGTCGTCAGCAACATGGACGTCACGCCCACCTACCGACGGCTGTTGCCTCAACTTCCCGCACCAGAAGCCACGCTGCGCGCGGAGCGTTCCTCCTCGGCCTTGATTTTTTATTGGGGAGTGGGCCGCTCATTTCCCGAACTGAACCTCCACAATATCCTTTTCAGTGCCCAGTACGAGGCGGAGTTTCAGGCCTTGTTTGAAACCAAAACCCTCTTTCCGGACCCCACCGTCTACATCAATATCACCTCCAAAGACGTTCCAGAAGATGCCCCAGAGGGGGGAGAGAACTGGTTTGTCATGATCAATGCCCCATCCAACGATGGGCAGGACTGGGAAGCGCTCCGACACCAAGCCCGGGAGGCCATCTTGGCCAAAATTCATCGGGTACTGGGCGTAGACGTCGCCCCGCACATCGTGGAGGAAGACTTCTTGGACCCCGTGCGTATCGAATCGCGCACAAGCAGTGACCGCGGAGCCCTGTACGGTTCCAGCAGCAATTCGGCCATGGCGGCATTCCTGCGCCATCCCAATCGGGGAAGCCTCGAAAATCTGTATTTCTGTGGGGGGTCAGCCCACCCCGGTGGAGGCATTCCGTTGTGCTTGCTCAGCGGAAAGATTGTGGGGGATGCGGTGCCAGCGGCCTAGCCTCGGCACAGGAGCCTGGGAGGCCCTTCAGGAGGCCCAAATGTTCTCCTCGACAAGGTGGATGCCCTTCCCGAAGAAGATGCGGGAAACCTTCGCAAAGCTTTCGGTATAATC
>DNWN01000084.1 GCA_003507115.1 Cryomorphaceae bacterium
TTCACTTTATAACAATAATCTGAACTTCACAAATGTCTACTTTCAAATTGCCAACGGTGTAACCGATTGTTATAGTGAAGGTAATAATTTTGGTGATGATCACCCTTACCAAACTGCAAGACTTGAGGTTGATTCCGTTCGAGTCTTTCAACAATAACTAGAGTAAATCTTTAGCATATGGTGTACAACACGAGGAAAGCAACAAAAACTACTATTAGATATCGGAACAATCAAGGGTATCAGAATCATCGGCAATACTTCGATGACTTAAAAAATTTTCAAACATACCGAGAATTGAACAATGATTTGAATCCAAATTTGGTTCAGCCACCTCCTCAATACAACTTAGTGTTTAAGGATGAATTCACAGGTGGACAGTTGGACAGGAATGAATGGGGCACAGGTGTTAGATGGGGTACTTTTCATAAGGAGCCAAGTAAACACGGTTTTTATTTTCCAATTGACGGTATCGGTCCAAATTCAACATCTATTTCTGTTGCTCAGGACAATTTGGTCCTTGATTGCATATATGACCCCAAAACATACTACATGAGTGCCTTAACAGGGAGAGACGCATATAGATACAACTCCCTAGTTAATAATTGCGATGAAGGTATTGAAGGTTATTATCAGAAAATAACTGAATTTACGATTGATTACAATGGCGGATCAGTATTCTCCAAGCGTAAATGGAAAAAGGGTTGGTTTGAGGTAATAGCTAAGTGCCCATTAAATCAATACATGTGGACAGGAATCTGGCTTCAAGGCGTCGAATTTTGGCCTCCTGAAATAGATTTGGTGGAACATGATTCTAAGAGTGATGAAACGCAAGTAGACCCTAAGCCAAATATTCATATTGGAAGCGAAGGTACAAACGTTAACCATCCTGATTATGGTATTCAGCACAGAGGTTGGCTAATACCGCACTTAGAATATGGTTTTATTGAGGATGAAGACCCAATGACTCTGTACAAACCTTATGACAGGTATGTACAATACGTTTGTCATTGGACCGATGACTTTGTAAAAATCTACACCGATGGAGTTCTTTACAGAGAGTATTCAACGGATAAATTGTTTTCATTGTACAGAGACGCTGACATTTCCATGGAGCTAATTCTTAATAACGGGGTATCGAACGAATATGACCACGATAGCACTTTTGGTATTGACCATCCATTTGCGAATGCTCCAATGTATATTGAAAGCGTAAGAGTTTATCAAGCTCCATAGATTAATTGCAGCCATTGATGCCTAACAAGTCCCGCAGAGTAAGGCAACCAAATCCACTACACTTCTTTACTTTGAGATTGAAATTCTATTTTGATTCTTTCACGGAGATACTGAATACACTGAGGTTTTGGCATTATACGTGATTCCAAACTTGTGTTCGGAACATTCCGAACAACACTAACACGATTACAGGATGTGTAAATCAGATCAAAAGGGGTTTTATAGATGTATTTAAACAGTGCCAATGAATATCACTTAAGGCTTCCCGGGAAAATAATAAACCCCTACTCGATTTTACGAGTTCTTAAAAATCTTTGTGTAAACAAGTCGAAAAAAGCTGTTCCCACACAAAACCTATCGCGTCCGCCCCAACCAAATAATCGACCACCAAAAACGGCTATTTCCAAAAAAGGTTACCTTCGTTTTACCGTTCTTTGTTGTTGCTTATGCGTTGCAAGCAAAAAGGCCATTTTAGACACTTGTTGCCTATTTGTTGCGCGTGTTTAAAACTAAATGACAGATAATAAGCGTGTTGCGGACTCAGCGAAAGAGGTTGAGATGTGTATCGGGAAATAGTACCTTACCCGTCTATGAAACGCGCCCTAGTTGCCCTACTTCTTCTTGCTATCGCCCTTCCGGCAGCGGCCCAACGCTTCTATGCGGACAACGGCCAGTACGAGGGTCGTTTTGACGGCGAGCGCTGGTACAGTTCGACCGGGGAATTTGTGCTGCGGATTTCGGGTGAGCGCATGTACTTGAGCAACGGCACCTTTGAGGCCCGAATGCAAGGCAACCGCCTCTACCAAGCCAATGGCGCGTACATCGGGCGCATGCAAGACGACCGCTTTTACCTGGCCAATGGCGAATACATTGGCCGTTTGGATGGGGAACGCTTCTACGGTGCGGATGGCCGCTACTTGGGCCGAATGAGCGAGGAAAACAAAGTCCTCGCCTTCTGGTACTTCTTCAAACTTCGGGCCTGTTAAGCGAGCTCCCGAGCGCGGATCGACTCCGCGATTTTTTGCGCACACTTTTGACCGTCCATCGCGGCGGATACAATTCCACCAGCATAGCCGGCCCCTTCCCCACAGGGATAAAAGCCTTGGAGTTCCACGTGCTCTAACGTCTCCGCGTCGCGCGGAATGCGGACCGGCGAGGACGTTCGGGATTCAGGCGCATGCAAAATGGCGTCAGCACTGAGGTAGCCGGGCATGGACTGGTTGAAGGCTTTGAAGCCTTCGCGCAAGCAGCGCACTAGGAATTCCGGAAATACCTCGGCCAGATCCACGGACGTGCCTCCTGGGAGGTAGGAGGTCTTCGGAAGGTCCGTGGACACCTTGCCTTGGACAAAGTCCGTCATGCGCTGCATGGGCACCTTTTGGGTCTTTCCGGCCAGCTCCCAGGCCTTGCGTTCGATGGCGGCTTGAAATTCGACGCCCGCAAGCGGGCCGTGTTTGGCATAGGGGGCAAAGTCTTCCAAACGCAACTCCACCACAATCCCGGAATTGGCGGTGGCTTGGTCCCGTTTGGATGGCGACCACCCATTGGTCACGACCTCTTCCTGTTCCGTCGCACAAGGCGCGACCACCCCGCCCGGGCACATGCAGAAGGAATAAACGCCTCGGCCATCGACTTGCTTGACTAGGCTGTAGGGCGCGGGTGGCAAGAATTCGCCCCGGGTTTCGCAGCGGTATTGAATTCGGTCAATCGTAGACTGTGGATGCTCGACGCGGACCCCGAGCGCAAAAGGTTTGGCTTCCATGAGAATGCCTTGCTGGTGAAGCAAGCGAAAGACATCCCGGGCCGAATGCCCCGTCGCCAACAACACCGCCTCCGCACGGAGCACTTCTCCCGTCTGGCAGCGAATGCCGACCGCGCGCCCAGCTTCCACAAGCACCTCCGTCATACGCGTCTCAAAGCGCACCTCTCCCCCCTGCTGGCGAATGGTTTCACGCATTTGCTCAATGATTTTGGGGAGTTTGTTCGTACCAATGTGCGGATGCGCGTCCACCAAAATATCCGGGCTCGCACCGAAGGCCACGAGCAAATCCATTACGCGCTGCACGTCCCCGCGCTTCTTGGAACGGGTATAGAGTTTCCCGTCCGAATAGGTTCCAGCCCCACCTTCCCCAAAGCAGTAGTTGCTGTCTGGGTTGACCCTGTGGTGAATGGTAATTGCTTTTAAATCCCGACGTCGGCCCTGCACATCCTTACCGCGCTCGATGACGATGGGCTTGAGCCCCAAGGAGATCAACTCCAATGCAGCAAAAAGCCCAGCAGGGCCCGCTCCCACCACAAGGACTTCGGGAGCCCCTTGGACATGGGGGTAGTCGGGTCGCTGGGGAATCAGGCTCGGAATAGCCTCTCCCTGACCGTACACCACAATAGATAGATTGTACACCACTTGGCGCTGACGGGCGTCAATGGAACGCTTGCGAACGTGCATGCCCGCCATAGAGCGTGGAGACCTCCCGAGCTTTTGAGCGAGTAAACGCAGCAAGGCCGCTTCGTCAAAGGCCTCCTCGGGTCGAACACGTAAAACAAGCTCTTGCGGCATGCGGCAAAGGTAGGTGCCTGATTGGTCGTAAATTTACCTGTGCGCCCTTCCCAATTCCTCCTTTATTTCCTTGTACTCGGTGGCGGATTCTATGGGTCCCTGAGTGCCCAAATGCGCGTCCACGTCCTCGGCACCGCCCAAGACGCAGGTCGTCCCCAAGTGGGCTGCACCCAATCCTGTTGCATGGACGCCAAAGGACAGCTACTGCCGCACGAAGCTGTGGTCTCCCTGGGCATAACCCAAGCCGATGGACCTGCTTCCTTGTTGGAGGCCACGCCGGATCTGACGGCCCAGTGGACGGCGTTGAGCCAGCTCAACAACGGCCAAGCGCCCAAGCGAATTTTCATCACGCACGCCCACATCGGCCACTACACGGGTTTGATGTATTTGGGCCGCGAAGCCATGAACAGCCAGTTGGTCGAAGTTTTTGGCACGCCTCGCCTGATAGAGTTCTTACAGCGCGATCAGCCCTGGAAGCAGCTCTGCGACGTGCAGAACATCTGGCCCCAAGAATGGATCGCTGGGGACCGCATTTTGCTGGAAAACGGCCACCTAGAGGCCCTCCCCGTACCGCATCGAGATGAAGTTTCGGACACCTATGGCTTTATCGTACAAGGGCCCAGCAAGCGGCTGCTTTTTCTTCCAGACATTGACAAGTGGGAGCGTTGGGAAACCGATTTAGACAGCGTGCTACAGACCGTGGACTATGCCTTGGTGGACGCGACGTTTTATTCGGACCGTGAACTTCCAGGCCGAAACATGGCCGAAATCCCCCACCCTTTTGTCCTTGAAACGCTTGCCCTCAGCCGCGATTGGCCTGCGGAACAAAAGGCCAAACTCTACTTCATTCACTTTAACCACAGCAACCCCCTCCTCGACCCCAAAAGCCGGGAATCCAAGCATGTTGAAAAGCTGGGGTACCACATCGCGCGGACAGGGATGCACTTTGATTTATAGGCGCGAGGCTTAGAGCCGCCCCCCTTTGATCGCCTCGACCACGGCAGGATCCAGGAGCGTAGTCGTGTCGCCGAGCTGTTCAAGCTCCCCTTCCGCTATTTTCCGGAGGATCCGGCGCATAATCTTGCCCGAACGTGTCTTCGGCAAGCCCGGCACAAATTGAATCTTGTCCGGCTTGGCAATGGCACCGATGTGCTTCACCACTTCCGCGAGAATTTCAGACCGAAGCCCCTCATTTTCTGCACCTTGTAGGATGACATAGGCGTAAATCCCTTGGCCCTTGATGTCATGCGGGTAGCCAACAATCGCGGATTCCACCACCTGCGGATGCATGTTGATGGCATTCTCTACCTCGGCCGTCCCGATGCGGTGGCCGCTCACGTTTAACACATCGTCTACACGGCCTGTGATGCGGTACAGGCCCTCTTCATCCCGAATGCAGCCATCCCCCGTGAAGTAGAGCCCAGGGTAGGTCGAAAAATAGGCCTGGCGGCAGCGTTCGTGGTCGCCGTAGGTGGTTCGTATCATGCCTGGCCATGGGAAGCGCATGCACAAGTTGCCCGACACCCCATTGCCCTGGATCTCCTGCCCCTGCTCATCCACCAAAAGGGGTTGCACCCCGGGAAGTGGGCGTGTGGCGTAGGTGGGTTTTGCCTCGGTGACCCCCGCCAAATTGGAGATCATGATGCCTCCCGTTTCAGTTTGCCACCACGTATCCACAATGGGAACGCGTCCTTTGCCCACGTGCTGGTCGTACCAGTGCCAGGCTTCCGCATTGATGGGCTCCCCGACCGTGCCTAGGACTTTTAGGCTGGGCATGGGGTAGGCGTCAGGGAATTCGGGGCCAGCCGCCATCAAACTCCGAATCGCCGTGGGTGCCGTGTAGAGGATGTCCACGTTGTGCTTTTCGGTGATTTGCCAAAACCGGTCACATGCTGGATAGGTCGGAATCCCTTCAAAGAGCAAGGTCGTCGCCCCCGCGCACAAGGGCCCGTAGACAATGTAACTGTGCCCCGTGATCCAGCCAATATCCGCCGTGCAGAAGTGAATTTGGCCCGGCTGATACTGAAAAACGTTGACGAAGGTGTAGGTCGCCCAGACCATGTAGCCGCCGCAGGTATGCACCACGCCCTTGGGCTTGCCGG
>DNWN01000019.1:0-185 GCA_003507115.1 Cryomorphaceae bacterium
AAGAGCAGTTCGAGGTCCGTGTCCAACTGGCATTCCCGCTCTTTGGGATCCCACCCTCCCCGTTGATCGGCATAAAGGTCCTTGAACTCGTTTTTCTTCAGTTCATCGACCGCCTCTCCTAGCAATTTTTGGTAGGTGTCAAAACCCAAATCGTTGATGAAACCCGATTGCTCGGCTCCGAGCAG
>DNWN01000019.1:284-14093 GCA_003507115.1 Cryomorphaceae bacterium
ACTCGCCCGCGCATTTGGTGCAAATCACTCAATCCAAACATATGCGCCTGGTGAATGATCATGGTGTTCGCATTGGGGACGTCCAAGCCGCTTTCGACAATGGTGGTACTGACCAAGATGTCAAAGTTGCCGGCCATGAAGTCGAGCAAGATTTTCTCGAGGTCATGACCATGTAACTGTCCATGCCCAATGGCAATGCGGGCATCGGGGAGCATTCGCTGAAGCATACCCGCGACTTCTTGGATATTTTCGACGCGATTGTGGATGAAAAAAGCTTGACCTCCGCGGCTTATCTCGTAAGACAGGGCATCGCGAATTCCCTCCTCGTTGAAGCCCATGATATGCGTTTCGATAGGTTGACGGTTGGGGGGTGGAGTCGTCATGACGCTCAAGTCGCGGGCCGCCATCAGGGAAAATTGCAGGGTTCGAGGAATGGGCGTGGCCGTCAAAGTAAGGGTGTCGACATTGACTTTGAGCGTCTTGAGCTTGTCCTTGACGTTCACGCCAAATTTTTGCTCCTCATCAATAATGAGCAATCCTAAATCTTTAAAAATCAGATCTTTGCTGACTAGTTTGTGGGTACCAATCAAAACGTCAATGCGCCCCTTTTCCAAATCTTCTGCGATGGCGCGCACTTCTTTGGCACTGCGGGAACGGTTGATGTACTCCACGCGGGCGGGCAAGCCCTCCAGTCGTTTCGTGAAAGTTTGGTAGTGCTGGAAAGCCAAAATGGTCGTGGGAACGAGCACCGCCACTTGCTTGCTGTCTGCCACTGCTTTGAAGGCAGCGCGCACGGCCAACTCAGTTTTCCCAAATCCCACGTCCCCGCAAATCAATCGATCCATGGCAATGGGACTTTCCATATCCGCTTTGATGTCCGCGGTCGCTTTTTCCTGGTCGGGGGTGTCTTCGTATTGAAAAGAAGCTTCCAATTCGTGCTGGAGGTAGCTATCCGGAGAAAAACCAAATCCTTGGGCCTCCTTGCGCTTGGCATAGAGTTGAATCAAGTCGTACGCCAATTGCTTGACCCGGGTCTTGGTTTTCTTTTTCAGGCTTTGCCATGCGGGGGAACCCAATTTGTGGAGCACGGGGGTGCTTCCCTCTTTGCCATTGAATTTGGCAATCTTGTGCAAGCTATGAATACTGACATACAGGATGTCCGAATCTTTGTAGACCAATTTGATGGCCTCCTGCATTTTCCCTTGGACATCAATTTTTTGGAGCCCCCCAAACTTGCCTATGCCGTGGTCAATGTGGGTCACAAAGTCGCCCACCTGAAGGGAGTTGAGTTCCTTGAGCGTGATGGCCTGGGCCTTGTCCAATCCATCGCGGAGGCGGAATCGCTGGTAACGCTCAAAAATTTCGTGATCCGAATACACCACGCGCGGCCCCGTGGGATCTTCCCAGCCTTGGTGCAAGGCAATATCTAGCCAATGGATGTCGAGGGCTTCCTCGGGTTGGAGGTCGTGAAGGATACTGGCGAGGCGCTTTTGTTGTTGAGGCAAGCTGCACATGATCCACAATTCTCGTCCGGCCTTGTGCTGTGCAGTCAGATGCTCCAGAAGCAGGGTAAAATTCTTCCCAAAGGCTGGCTGGGCTAGGCTTTGCCATGCGACGACCGTTCCTGGGGTGGTGGCTTCTGTGACATAGGTTCGTCCTTGAAGCAGGTGGCGGATGTGCGCGCCTGATGAATACAGCGCATGGGGCTCCATGGGTCGAACGCCCCCATCAAACGCCACGTAGGCGGCTTCTGCGAGGTCATAGCCCTGATTGAGTTTATCGACCAAAAAGTCGGCGTCCTCCATCCATAGGAGGCTCTCTTGGCCCGCATACTCCAGCAAGGACTCCCGCTGCTCGGTGCGGATTTTGTCTTCAACGTTGGGCACCAGGGTCATCGCCGCTACATGCCCCTCGCTCAGCTGACTATCGACTTCAAAAGGCCGGATGTCATCGATTTCATTTCCAAAGAATTCAATACGGTGTGGGTGGCCATGGGCAAAAGAGTACACGTCTACGATGCCTCCACGTACGGCGAATTGTCCGGGCTTTTCTACAAAGTCAACCCGTTCAAACCGCATGTCGAAGAGGCTTTCGTTGAAGAATTCCAGATCTAGTTTGTCCCCGCGAGCAATACGGAGCGACTTGCTGCCAAAAGTTTTGCGGGTAACCACCTTTTCGGCGAGGGCTTCAGGGTAGGTGACGATGATGCACCGATCCCGTTGGAGGCGCTCCAGCGCCTCGGCGCGTAGTCCAATGTTTGCATTGTCTACTTGATCTCGGTCGGCGTATGGTTTCCGATAGGAATCGGGGAAGAAAAAGGCCTTTCCAGGACCCAGCAATTTCTCCAGGTCATTGAGGAAATAGGCGGCCTCCTCCTTGTCCGAGCGCACCACGACCAGGGGGCGTTGGAGTTCTTCCCAGGCGAGGGCGGCGAGGACAGATTTCAGGGAGCCGCGCACGCCCGACAGCCCCACGGGGCTTCCGGTGGGGGTGGCAGACCATGCGGTGAGAAACGCATGTAGCCGCGCATCGGCGCGGTAGGCATCAAGAAGTGCTCTCATTCATTGTGGTCCGACCGCAAAAATGACTCGGCCTCGAGGACCATCGCGGTGGATCCCACAAAGTACGGGACTCGCTGATGAAGTTCGGTGGGTTGTAAGTCTAAAATTCGAGTAAATCCATCCGTCGCGCGTCCCCCGGCTTGCTCGACAATAAAGGCCAGCGGATTGCACTCGTAAAGGAGACGGAGCTTCCCTTTTGGACTCATCGTTCCTGTAGGATAAATGTAAATACCGCCCTTAATCATGTTGCGATGGACATCGCTCACCAAGGAACCAATGTATCGGCTGGTATAAGGGCGGCCGGAGGGCGGATCCAGTTCTTGACAGAACTTCAAATAACGCTTTACCCCCTCGGGGAAATGGATGTAGTTCCCCTCATTGATGGAATAAATCTGTCCGCGTTCCGGGAAACGCATGTTGGGATGGGAGAGGCAAAAGGTTCCGATACTCGGATCGAGCGTAAAACCATGTACCCCATGTCCCGTGGTAAATACCAACATCGTACTTGATCCGTAAATCACATAGCCTGCGGCGACTTGCTTGTGACCAGGCTGTAAGAAATCTTCGAGCTTCACGGGCGATCCAATCGGAGTAATTCGCCGATAAATGCTAAAAATGGTTCCCACGGAAACATTCACATCCACATTACTGGAACCATCCAAAGGGTCCATGAGGACGACATACTTGCTTTCGTTGTGTAATTCGTCGTCGAACACAATGAAATCCTCGAGCTCCTCGGAGGCCACGCCACACACTTCCCCCATGCTGCGTAAAGTGCGCAGAAAAGTATCATTCGCGAAGACATCCAACTTCATTTGGTTCTCCCCTTGAATGTTCTCGGCTCCTGATAAACCAAGAATATCGGCAAGACCTGCTTTGTTGATTTCGCGATTGACGACTTTGGCCGCCAAGCGAATAGAAGAGAGAAGCTGAGTGAGTTCCCCAGTGGCATACGGGAAATTCTCTTGGTTTTCTACTAAAAATTCTCCCAGCGTAGTGGGTCGTTGAGTGCGCATAAAGATGATATCAAGGGTTGCCCTAAAGATACGGGAAGGTGCTACTTTTGGCATTGTGAAGGTGTATTTTAAAGATGTTTCGCTCCGTTGGGCAGACAATTCAGATTTTCCTCGGGTTTTCGAGCTAATTAAAGAGTTAGCTGAGTTTGAACGCGCCCCGCTCGAAGTCACGGTCTCGGTCAAGACTCTTCAGGCGGACCATGCCGCCGGACATTTTGTGTGCATCCTGGCCGAATCCGCTTCGCAGGGCATTTTGGGCATGGCCCTGTGTCATCGTCGTTATTCGACGTGGAAAGGATTAACGGGACATTTAGAAGACCTCATTGTTCAGGAAAAATACCGAGGCCAGGGGATCGGTCGCCGGCTCCTTGAAGCATCCATTCAATGGGCTGAGTCCATCGGTGCCCAGCGCCTCCATTGGGAGGTGCTCGACTGGAATCAACCGGCCATAGATTTTTATGAAGGAGTGGGGGCCCAGGTCCTCCGCGATTGGTACCCCTGCCGCCTCACAGCGGCAGATATGGCTGCGTTTCCGTTCGCCTATCCACGCTTTATTGCTTCCGCATCATGAGTGCTTGGTCTGTGTTCAAATTTGGTGGGGCGTCGGTCAAAGACATCCCCGCGCTCCGAAATGCGGTCCAAGTGGTTCGTCGTCACGGGAGGAGTCCCCTCATCGTGGTAGTTTCTGCCATGGGCAAAACGACCAATGCCTTGGAAGCCTACTTACAGCAGCGGGAACTGGGCGATTTGTCCGCCGCGGAGGCCATCCTCTCGGAGCTGCAGTCATTTCACATCGACATGGCCCAAGGACTGGGTTTGTGGGATGGAGCATTGCCCGCCCAGATCTCGGCAGAATGGGCGCGTGTAGCGTCTATCGATCCGAGTATGCCCTATGGTCGCCGCTACGATGCCATCGTGTCGGCAGGCGAAGTGGTCTCGTCGCTCATCCTTCACGCCGCCCTCTGTGCGGGGGGCTTGGACGCCCACTGGGCGGATGCTCGGCAGATGATTAAGACCAATGCCGACCATCGCCGTGCGGTGGTCGACTGGGAGGCCACGGAAAAGGGAGTTCAGACCATCCTACCGCATCCAGGCATCTATGTCACCCAAGGCTTCATCGCCTCGGGTCCGGAGAACCGGATAACCACCTTGGGCAGGGAGGGTTCCGACTATTCGGCCGCCATTTTTGCTTATGCCCTGCACGCGTCAGAGCTCACCATATGGAAAGATGTTCCCGGGGTTTTGAGCGGAGACCCCAAATTTTTCTCCGATGTGCTCTTATTGGAGCAAATCCCCTATTCAACGGCCATCGAATTGGCCTTTTACGGAGCGTCGGTTATTCACCCCAAAACGATACAACCTCTGCAGGGCCGGGGAATTGTATTGCATGTGCGTTCATTTCTCCATCCCGATGCACCCGCCACCCGAATTGGGGCGTTTGATGCGCTGATTCCCGAGGTGCCTTGTTGGATCCGCAAAGCCAATCAAATAATGATCACGGTTGGGACGCATGACTTGAGCTTTTTGTCGGAAGGGCACTTGGCCGAAGTTTATCGGATCTTTTCTGATTTGGGGTTATTGGTGAATTTGGCTCAGCATGCCGCGGTATCCTCTCGTTTTTGTGTAACGGCGGACCGGGTGACTGTTCCCAAGGCAGTTTCGGAATTGAAGGCAAACTACCGCGTTCAACTTATGGAGGATCTAACCCTTTTCACCGTGCATCGTCCCGATGAAGGGGCACGCACGTGGCTATCGAATCAGGGACAGATCCTCTTAGATCAACGAAGTGGCGTCGTTGACCAAGTAGTTATCCGTTTGAATTCTCCGGGATGAAGCCATCCCCTCGCCCCATCTCCCGCATGAATCGATGGCTATTCGACCTAGGGTGGATTGGGGCCGAATGGTTCCTGCGGAGGACTTTTTGGGGGCATTTTATTTCCCGGCATCCAACAAATCATCCAAGCTGGTGGACGGTCATTCAAGCCCGCTGGCCGATGGTGTTAAAATCAAAACCTATTGCACTCCCAAAAGGTCCCATCCGGCTGCATGTGTGGCACACCCGAGGGGTATTGGATGGCTTTCTCCTAGGGCAATGGTGTGAGCAATGGGGCCGTTCCTGGCGCATGTGGATGCACCCGAAGGTGTATGTCGAATTAGGGGCGCCCTCCTGGGCCTACTCGGCGCCCACAAATGGCAGGGCGTGGGTTGATTTGTACCGGTGGGCGGAAGCTGAGCAAGCGATACTGGTTATTTTTCATGCTTCTCCTCCACGACCTCGGCGTCGAACCAGCACGGGATCATTTGTCGACTTGGTGGGACGTTTGGTTGTCACGGAGGAGGACGGCACGGCCATTCCTCCCATGAGGGAATTCCAAAGCATTCGTTGGGCGGCACGGCGCCCAACGGGAAAAAAAATGTATCTAGACTGGGAATGGGAGGACGAAAGTCCGAATCACCAAGTATAAAATGAATAAATCATCCCGAGGCGCAGCCCTGTGAGGCGATCCCACGTCGCATCGTCCGCCGTATGCCAGCCCTCTAATTCGTCGCCTGGCACGAGGGTATTGAAGTATTCGACTGTACTGGAGATGTGCTCCGTATGACGGATTTTGAAGCCCAGCCCTCCTCCGAGAGTGGCGCTCAAATTTGTTCCTGGATCAAACGTGATTTGGGTGGGGTACGCGATGTCCTCCATATACGTGGATTGGCTAAAGCAACCGCCGAGAGTTCCAAAGAGATACGGAGTCATCCCGTTGCGTTTCCAATACTTGCCATACGGAAGCAGGTGATGCGTGATGCGCACGGCCGAAGTGATATACGTCGTGTTTAGATTGACACCTGTAAACGAACCCTTGTGATTGGCATTCGAAGCATAAAGACTGCCGTAATCCAATTCGGCGCCAAAGCCCCATCTCGATCCCGTGTAAAAACTGAATTCCGCACCCAGAGAGGGCCGAGTCTCTTGCAACATGGCATTGATATCTCCCGTAGCGAAGTCTCCGATATGGTTGGAACTGCCAAGGTGCACATTCAGGTTCAGGGACTGTAAGGAACGTTGTCCCATGACTGGGAAGGCCAAGGTCAAAAGGAGGGCAGGGAGGAAGTATCTCATGTCGCTAAAGTATTCTGCTTCGGGTAGAAAAAGAAATAGGTCGCTTTATTGCTTCGTGTAAAGGTAAGGCGGTGGTTCAATTTTTAGTCCTGAGACGTTGCCCTGGAAGTCTTGGCCTATCCATGCCGAAGCGCACGAGGAGCGAAACGAGGAAAATGATGGCTTCGCAAACTTCCGTTCCAAGAATTTTCGGGATCCTAGGGCAAAAAAATATCCTCAGGGATGGCCTTTTAAAATCTTTGTGATCAAAATCTCCCCCATTTTCGGGAAGGACTGCTCGCTCCAGCCCGCTATGTGCGGGGTCACCAGGACTCGCGGGTCGCTCAAAAATGCATTCCACCAAGGGGGAAGGCCTTCCAATCCTTCCAAAGAGCGTTTTTCTAGATCCAGCACATCCAGAGCCGCCCCGCGAAGGTGACCTTGCTGAACCGCGTCCCACACGGCCGCGGTGCGAATCACGCCGCCTCGGCTCGTATTCACCAGGAAAGGGGCTTTGGCACATTGCCGCAGGAACGGCGCGTCGACCATTCCTTCTGTTTCGGCGGTCAGGGGCAGATGAAGACTAAGGACATCACTTTCGCTAAGAACCCGATCGAGCGTCGCTTCCTTCACATAGGCCGGAGCATACCCGGTTTTGTACTTATCGTAGGCGAGAATGCGCACGCCAAAACCCTGCAAACGCTGGGCAAAGGCGGAGCCCATGTGTCCAAAGCCGATGATGCCGATCGTCGACCCTTCCAGTTCCCAGCCCGTGTTGGACGCGCGGTTCCACGCACCCCCGATGACCTCTCGGTGTGCCCAGCCAATTTTATGGGTCAAGGAGAGCAACATCCCCAAGGCATGCTCTCCGACGGCGCTGCGATTGCCCTCTGGAGCCGAATACAGGGCGACTCCGCGGCGTTGGGCCGCCGCTTGGTCAATATTCTCGACGCCCGAACCCAATCGGCCAATCCACTGGAGGGCGGGGGCTTGGGCGAGAAGGGGCTCGGTGATGCGGATGCGGCTTCGAAGTAGGATTCCTTCGGCCGTGGCGAGGTAGGGTCCGAGTTCCGCTTCGGGGACGTGATAGGCTCGCATCAGGGTGTAGCCTGCTGCCTCGAGTCCCGCCTCCAGCCCTGCATCGGTCGAATCCAAGGCAAGGACCGGCTTCATAGCAAGGCGTTTGCGATGGCAAAATAAATGCTCAATCCGAGCACGTCATTGGTCGTCGTAATAAAGGGTCCAGTCGCCAAAGCCGGATCGACTCCGTAGTGGTCCAGGACCCAGGGGATGGCGGTGCCGAACAAGGAAGCAAAAAGAATGACGGCGAGGAGAGAGCCTCCCACGGTGGTCGCAAAGAGCAATCCATGCCCCATGCCCCAGCTGTAAAGCAAAATAACCAAGGCGCAAATCAAGCCGTTGAAAAGACCCACCCCGAGCTCGCGACGTAGGCGGGTCCAAAGATTTTTCTGCAAGGTGCTATTGGCAATGGCTTGGACGACAATGGCCGAAGATTGAACCCCTACATTGCCTCCCATGGCCGCAATCAAGGGCATAAAGAAGGCGATTTGGGGAATGAGAATGAGCTCGCTTTCATTCCGCGCAATGACGGTGGAGGTGAGGACCCCACCCAGGAGCCCGACAAGCAGCCAAGGCAGGCGTGCCCGCGTCATGTCAAATAAGCCGTCATCATTCGTGACTTCATCCGATAGACCGGACATCAACTGGTAATTGCTGTCGGCTTCTTCTTGAATGACATCTACCACGTCGTCCAGGGTGATTCGGCCGAGGAGTCGCCCCAATTCATCCACGACGGGAATGACAAAGAGGTCGTACTTCTTCATGATACGCGCCACTTCTTGATCTTCGGTGGTGGACGTCACGGAGCGGACTTTGCGTTCAAACACCTCTGAAATCGGAGTACGGGTGCTCGTTGTCAGTAATTTTTTCAATGAGAGTGACCCGAGGAGGACGTCATTGTCATCCACGACGTAGACGGCATGCACCACTTCCACGTCTTCGGCTTGCCGGCGCATCTCTCGAACACAATGTAGAACGGTCCAATTCTCATTGACTTTCACGAGTTCTGTTGCCATCAAGGCCCCAGCTGTTCCCTCGGCATGGGTGAGTAGATCCGCCAAATCCTTGGCCAAATCCAAGTCCTCCAAGTTGGAGAGAACCTCGCGTTTTTTGTCCTCGGGGAGTTCCGAAATCAAATCGGCGGCATCGTCCGTGTCCATGTTGTCCAGGACGACCTGCGCAATTTCTTTTCCTGTATAGTTTTCTAAAATTTCACCTCTGCGCTCTTCGTCAAAATACACGATGACATCGGAGAAGCGCTCGGGGCCGAGCGTTTGCATGAGGGCGTAGGCCTGTTCGGCATCGAGACTTTGGGCGATTTCAGCAACATCCGCAGCGTGAAGGTCCAGCAAAAGGCTTTCCAGCCCGGAGAAGTTTTTATCCTCCAGGTGTTGGCGCAGGGCCTTGATGTATTCCGGGGTGATCTGGAACGCCATGGGTCATACTTTGTGCCAGGGCGATGAATTCGTGGACATCTAGTTGTTCAGCACGGCGCTGGGCTAGTGTCTCCATCGGTCCTGTCTCCGCAAAATTAAGGGATTTCAGCGCGTTACGCAGGGTTTTTCTCCGTTGGTTGAAGGCCGTCTTGACCACGAGGGCTAAATGTTTGGGGTTGACATCCGGCATTTCGGCTCTTCGCCGGCAATGGATGACCCCGCTTTTTACCCTAGGTGGCGGGTCAAAGGCGCCTTCGTCCAAAGTAAAGAGGTAGTCGACCTCATAATAGGCTTGGGTGAGGACGGATGTTATGCCGTACACCTTGCTTCCTGGTCCCGCGGCTATGCGCTGGGCTACTTCTTTTTGGAACATGCCGACCATTTCGGGAATCTGCGCGCGCCGATCGATCATCCAAAAGACGATTTGCGTCGAGATGTTGTACGGGTAGTTGCCTACCAAGGCGAAGGGTTCACTGGCAAGAGCCTCGGGAACGCTCCACTTGAGGAGGTCCGCATGGTACAATCGCGCACTGATCTCGGGAAACTTGCTTTGAAGCACGGGAATGCTTTCGCGGTCCAGCTCGATGGCATGGAGTTCGAGGTTCCTGGGCAAGAGGTACTGGGTCAGCACCCCAGTACCGGGTCCCACTTCCAATACGCGGTGATACCCGTCTAAGGAAAGGCGATCCGCCATGCGTTCGGCGGCGCTCAAGTCCCGCAGAAAATGTTGGCCGAGGGCCTTTTTAGCACGAATTTCAGCCATGGAGTCCGGCGCGTTTTAGGAGGGCTTCGGGTCGGGGCACACGGCCTCGGAAGCGTTGGTACAAGACCATGGGATCCTCTGAGCCTCCTGCAGAGAGCAAGGCTTTGAAGTCCGCGGCCACTTGGGCTTCGTTTTGGGCCTCTTCCTGGAAGCGCTCAAAGGCATCGGCATCTAGAACTTCCGCCCATTTGTAGGAATAGTATCCCGCCGAATAGCCCCCTGCAAAGATGTGGGAGAAAGCGGGGGACATCCAGTTCCCTTCGGCAGCGGGCCACACCTCAACAGGCGCCAAGGCTTCGCGCTCCAGCGCAGCGGCATCCTCCACGGCTTCCGAGCGATCGTGCCAGGCCATGTCCAGCAGGCCAAAGCCCAGCTGGCGCACGGTGGCGAGGCCTTCGAGGAAGGTTTGGCTCGCTTGGATGCGGTGCAAGAGGTCTTCGGGAAGGGCCTCCCCGTTTTGGTGATGCCGCGCCCATTGGGCCAGTTCCGAAGGTTGGTAGCACCAGTTTTCCATGAACTGCGAAGGCAATTCGACAAAATCCCAGCGCACGCTCGTCCCAGTCAAGCTCGCATACCGGCCAGCGCCCAGCAAGCCGTGCAAGGCGTGCCCAAACTCATGGAACAACGTCAACACTTCGTTAAACGTCAGCAACGCGGGCTGATCCCCCACGGGCGGGCTGAAATTGCCCACCATGGAGATGACGGGATAGTCGCGCCATCCCTGCTTCACCCGGGCGGCGCGGTAGCTGGTCATCCAGGCGCCGTTTCGCTTGCCTTTTCTCGGGTGCCAGTCCGCATGGAGATGGGCGACCCACCGGCCCTCCGCATCTTTCACATCAAAGACGCGCGCATCGCGGTGGTAGGTGGGGGCGTGGGAGGGCGTAAAGGTCAAGCCGTAGAGGCGCTCCGCCACGGCAAAGGCCCAGGCTTCCACCCGTTGCAGCGGGAAGTAGGGCTTGGTCGTTTCGTCGTCAAATTCGAGGGTGGCTTTTTTGAACTTTTCACTCACGAAGGCCGCGTCCCAACGCAGCACATCCGTCAGTCCCATTTCTGCGGCCGCAAAGTCGCACAGGGCTTGAACGTCACGCTGGGCGGCGGGCAGCGCCTTGGTGGCCAGGTCGGTCAAAAAATTCGTGACAGTCGCGGGCGTTCCGGCCATGCGCTCCTCCAGAACAAAGGCGGCATGGCTGGGGTAGCCCAATAGCTGCGCGCGTTCTCGGCGCAGCTCCGCAATCTCCGCCGTCAACGCCCTGTTATCGTTGGCGTCACCGCGGGCGCCCCGCTGGGCAAAGGCGCGCCAGAGGGTTTCGCGCAGGCTGCGTGAGGGCGAATGCGTCATGACCCCCAGGTAGAGCGGGGCGTCTAAGGTGAATACAGCATGATCCAGGTCCCGAGCCTTGCCCGCTTCGCGCGCCATGTGGGACACGGCTTCCGGCAGGCCGGCTAGATCGGCCTCGCTGGCGGGGAGGTGCCAGGCCTCTGTGTCACGCAGAACATGCTCAGAAAATTCCAGGCTCGCTTGTCCCAGGCGCTCATCGATGGCGCGCAATCGGGTTTGGGCCTCTGCGTCGAGCAAGGCGCCGTTCCGCACAAAGCCTTTGTAGGCCTTTTCCAAGAGCATTTGCGAAGCTGCATCCAACTCGGGGGCCGCTTCATACACGGCTTTAATGCGAGCAAACAGCTGCGGATTCATGCGAATGTCGTTGCTCAAGGCCGCCAATTTGGGCGAATACGCTTTGGTGAGCGCCTGGATTTCAGAGGTGGTGCAGGCCGAATTGTAATTAAACAAGCGCTCGGTGACCCCATCGAGGGAATCGCTCAATTCTTCGAGGGCGACCAAGGTGTTTTCAAAGGTGGGAGCCTCCTGCAGGCTGGCAAGTTTTTGGAGCCTGTCCTGGGCCTCGGCCAATCCCTGATCCAGGGCGGCTTCCCAATCGGAGGGTGTCCACGTGGGGAAATCCAAGGCATGGACGTAACTCGATAAGTAGCTAAATCGACCTTGCAAGCGACCGTCTTGGGTTTCGGTGGCGCGGTCTAGCATGCCTTCCGCATCGCCGGAGGTCAGGGCAGGAAGGACCCCTTGGATAAACTGTTCGCCAAAGCCGGTGGTGGCATCGCCTGGAACGGCACTTGGCAGGTTGTCTACGGCGAGGACGCCCACACTGCCGGGAGTGCCGAGGGGCACTTCGGCGCCGCTGGCGGCATGCCAGGCGTAGAAGGGGTCCGACAAGGTGCTGGGTCGAAGGGTAGAGGGGATAGGGCCGGCAATATCGCAGCTGATATCCCCGATGAATTTCAACGAAAAGGCGGGGTCTTGAGCCTCTGCCGCGCTGAAGAAGCTCGGACTGTTTTCGGCCCAATAGTGGCAGGGAATGTACACATCGGCCGCACAGGCATAGGGGAAAAAGGTGGAGCGGTAGGCCTCCGGATGGGCGTAGAAATCTGCTTTGTCGTAGGGCTGACCATCGTTTCGGGCCACATAATGCTTCGTGTCCAGGACGGTAAATACCGGACGATTCCCAGCAGGGTGGGTGACGAAGTCTTCCGGGCTCACTTCCTGAAACCCGCCGGCGAGGAGCATTTCTTTGGCCCCCTGACCCACACGACCCTTGCCGGTCAGGACGACTTTCCACGATCCTTTAGGATGAGCGTTTAATTGCGCTTTGAGATCGGCCACCCAGCCTAATTCCACCGCTGCGGGCAGGGGAGGCTGGCCTTCCTGAAGGGCGAAGCCTCGGATCGCTTCATAGGCGCCCACCAAACCGGCATAGAGGCCAAATCCAATGACGCGCTGCCCGTTCTGCTTGAGGAGTTCCCAGTCAATGAGCCGAACGTTTTTCTGCAAGCAAGCTTTGAGCAACGCACGATTGTAGGGCTGCTCCTTGTAGGTGTGTGAAAAGAAAAATTGGGTGGCACCTTCGTGCAGTTCCGCGATGGGAACCTCCTTCACGCCCAGAAGCACATCGCAGGTGCTTAGATCGCTGCTTAGCGCGCAGCCAACCGCGTTGTAATCGGCGTCGGGATAGCAGCGGATGGGGCTCGGTTCAACCACCACTTGATGCCCTTGAGCAATCAAGTGCGCGCATTGAGCGGGGTTGAGCACTGCACGTCGGTCTGGGGGCGTTTTACCCTCTCGAATCAAGCCAAAAATCATAGCCCTAAAGGTAGGGCCTGCAACGCGCTCAATTGTGCCAAATAGTCCCCTGAAAACTGGAATTTGACGCAAAGTCTAGCCCTTGGATTTGGGTGAAACCCGCAAACCCTCCCAAAAATCCCAAGGTGTCGCACTGTGCATCCAACACATAGGTGGGCATATCGGCCCCGCAGGTTCCCGGATCAAAAAGGTAGACCGGCTGACCCTGGAATTGGTATTCGTCTACGTGGGCGCTCGAGGTGCAGCACCACGTTTGAAATGCATCCAACGCGGCGGGGAGGCAATCGGGTCCGCCGTGCACACGGGAGCCGCAGTTCCAGGTGAGAAGTGATAGAATTAACAGACTCAGGAACGCTCTCATGGGCGGTAATAGAATAACCGTCGGGCTCCCAGGTAGCGCCGTTCGTAGTAGGCTTGGCCTACCCAATTTTCAATCAAGACCCCGCTGTGGGTGGCGCTGTGCAGCATGTAGATGCCCGTGCTGTCTTTGCCCACGCAGAGTCCGACATGGCCTATTTCGGAGGCGTTTCGGCCCGAAAACAGCATGAAATCCCCCACGCGAATACTGTCTCTTGCGATTTTTTTGCCTTCCTGGGCATAGCCGCGGCTGCTGGCCGGAAGCGTTTGGTCCATTTGGCCATAGATCCAATAAAGCAGGCCGGAGCAATCAAAGCCACCAGGCTGCTTGCCGCCCCCCTGGTAGCGCTC
>DNWN01000021.1 GCA_003507115.1 Cryomorphaceae bacterium
GAGGAGACCCCTAATGCATGAGCTCCCTTGCGGGTAAGCACGTTCTGATAGGGATTACAGGAGGCATTGCCGCCTATAAGCTTCCGTTTCTTGTTCGCCTTTTGCGCGCTCAAGAAGCGGAAGTTCGCATTTTGATGACCCCCGCTGCCGAGGATTTCGTCACGCCACTGACCCTCGCGGCACTGAGCGGTCAACCCGTGCATCATCATTTGGTGGAGCGCCTTCCGGGCCAAACATCGTGGAATAATCATGTCGCACACGCGGAATGGGCGGATGTGTACATCCTTGCCCCGGCCACTGCGAATACGTTGGCCAAGGCAGTTCAAGGCCTATGTGACAACCTGGTCATGGCTACCTATCTGAGTGCCAAATGTCCCATTATTTGGGCTCCCGCGATGGATTTGGACATGTATGCCCACCCGTCGACGCAACAAAACATTGGCACACTAAAGGCATGGGGACAACATGTTTTGCCTTCGCCCGCCGGTCCTTTGGCCTCGGGGCTGTCCGGTGCCGGTCGCATGGCTGAACCAGAAACGATTCTTCATGCAGCACTTCGTACCCTGGGGACTCGCCCTTTTTGGCAGGGGAAAAGGGTGCTACTCACATCAGGACCCACGGAGGAAGCCGTAGACGATGTTCGTTATGTAACGAATGGAAGCTCGGGGCGAATGGGCGATGGTCTGGCGAGGGCCTTCAGCGCGGCAGGGGCCGATCTTCATTGGGTCCATGGTCCTTCTCATGTCCAGACACCGGACCTTCCCGGCGCAACCTATTATCCTGTTCGGAGTGCGGAAGAAATGTGGACGGCAGTGAAGGATATGCAGGTTGATTTTGATCTCTGTATTTGTGCCGCCGCGGTGGCAGATTTTCGTCCTTCGAAGCGCCACGTGGGCAAGCGGAAAAAAGCGGCGGGCATGCCCTCCACCGAATGGGTAGAGAATCCAGACATATTGGCCCGATTAGGCGAAGCGAAAAAGTCAGATCCTTCCAAGCTCCACCAACGCATCATTGGGTTTGCCCTGGAAGCGGAATGGAATGAGGCCGAAGCGTTGCGTAAAGCGCAGGACAAACATGCAGACCTCATCGTGCTGAACCAGGTAGGCGATCCGCAAGGCGGCATGCATACGGAAACCAACCGAATCGCGTTAGTTTCGCACAGCGGCGTGGAGGAATGGCCCGTGGCGTCCAAAGAAGCGCTGGGGGAATCCTTGGTGCGCTGGATTGAAACACATTGGAGTCTATGAGAAATTTGGTCGTTTGGGTAGGGCTTTTCCTGAGTGTGACTCTGAGTGGGCAAGAATTCTTGGTTGATGTCAAGGTGCAGGCCCCCAAGGTGCAAACCAACGATCGCCAAGTGTTTACCAACCTAGAGACGGCGCTTCGGAACTTCATTAACCAACAAGCGTGGACTCAGGTCTCCTTTGAGGACAAAGAGAAAATTCGCGGATCGATCGTCATCACGATTAATGACTACGATCAGGGAACCGGGTTGATGGCAGGTAATCTTCAGTGTCAGTTCGCCCGCCCAGTCTACATGACGGATTATCAGTCCCCTACATTGACTTTTTTGGACGGGGATGTCAGTTTTACCTACCGCAGTAATGAGGTCCTAGACTTCAACCCTGGTCGTCATGGAAACAATCTTACGGCGGTTACCGCCTTTTACTGCTACATCGCTTTGGGCTTGGATGCCGCGTCTTTTAGCACCCAACAAACCAATTACTTGACGCAAGCCCAAATTGTGGCGGCCAATGCTGCCTCAGCCGGGGCGGGTGGGGGCTGGGATCGATTCACCTCGAGCCGCAACCGATTTTGGTTGATTGAAGACTTAATGAATCCGGCCAATGCAGAATTCCTCACGGCTTGGTATGATTACCACCGAAAAGGGATGGATCGCATGCACGACCCGAAGCAGCAAATGGCCGCCAAAGAAGCAATCGCCACGGCAGTGCTTTCCTTGCAGGCAATTCACACCCGTCAGCCCAATATTTTTCTTTTGCGTTGGTTTTTTGACACAAAATCGGATGAGATTCAGCAAGTTTATGGGGATGGTCCGCGTTTCCAAAACGATGAACTAATCAAGTCCCTTAAAACCATGGATGCGTCGAATGCATCTAAGTATTTAAACATGGGGCGCTAAGTCGCTTTGATGTAATTTTCGGGTCGCTATGCTCTGCGCCCTCCGTATCCAAAACTTTGCCCTGATCCACGAACTTAATATCGTGGTAGAACCCGGATTCACCGTGTTAACTGGCGAGACAGGAGCAGGAAAATCAATTCTTTTGGGGGCCCTTCAATTGGCCTTAGGTGGCCGCGCAGATGTTCAGTCCTTGGCCTTGGACGGTGAGAAATGTGTCGTAGAGGCGGATTTTCGCCTGAATCCCGACCCGTGGGCAGCACGCTTGGAATCCGTTGATCTCGATTTTTCTGTGATTACCACGCTGCGACGAGAAATTTCGGCAGCGGGTAAGTCCCGGGCCTTTATCAATGATACGCCGGTCCGATTGGAGGTGCTTCATGAGATTTCGGGGCAATTAATTGATATTCATAGTCAGAGGGATAGTGCATTCTTGTCTCAACCTTCTTTTGTCGCGGAATTTTTAGATGCCTATGCGGGGCTAGACCCGTTCGTGGCATCCTATCAATCTGCCTTGCAGGAAGCCAAACAAGCGGAGCGGGAACTAGCAGAACTGCAATCCGGCCTGGGAGCTTCATTTGACCCTGAATACACGCAATTTATTCTCAACGAGCTTCAAGTGGCTCGGTTGACGGAGAACGAGGAGGAAGACCTGAGAGAAGAATTGCGGTGGCTTTCTAATATGGAATCGATCCAAGTCCTCTACGCGGAGGCGAGAGCATGTCTTGAAGAGACATCCGGTGCCCTGGAGCAGTTGGGATTGTTGAAGACATCCCTCGATCGCCTGGCCCGACTATCTGATCACTTTGAGCAGGCGAAGGAATTGGCGACTTCACTGGATCAGACTGCCCAGGAAGTTCTCCTCGAGTTGGAGCACCAAGCGGACCGCCTTGAATTGAATCCTCAACGATTGAGCGAGGTGGAAGCGCGACTTGGGCTCATTGACCAACTTCAGCGCAAACATCGCGTGGGTACAATACGTGAACTACTTGAGCTCGGGAGAGTTTGGGAGGAGCAATTAGAACGCCACGCCGAGGCGGATACTTATCGGGAAGCCGCCGAGCGACGAATGACAAAGAGTCAATCTGAAGTAGAAGAAAAAGCAAAGGCACTGCACGAGGCCCGTTGGAAAGAAGTTCCGGGAGTTCTCGCGGCCTTGCATGCTACCTTGACGGAAGTCAACATGTCGGAGGCGAGAATAGATGTTCGACCTGAACCCTTGGCGGCCTGCACCCAATATGGTGCATATCGGTATGACCTCTACTTTACAGCCAATCCTGGAGCGGCACCGATGCCTGTTCATAAGGTGGCCAGTGGGGGCGAACGAAATCGGCTTATGCTGGCCCTAAAAGCACTCTTTGCCCAAGGGCGCGGATTGCAGACTATTCTGTTGGATGAGATTGATTCGGGCGTTTCGGGCGGAACAGCGGCTCGGGTCGCGGACCTCTTCCGCCGTATGGCCAAGGATGTGCAGCTCATAGCTATTAGCCATTTGCCTCAGGTTGCCGGGGCGGGAACGCACCATTGGCGCGTCGAAAAGTGGGTAGAGGACGGACAAACCCACACGGGATTGACCATCTTAGATGCCGTTGCTCGGGAAGAAGAAATCGCCCGACTCCTCGCCGGGGAAGAAATAACGGACACTGCGCGCGCTCAAGCGCGGAGCCTTTTGTTTTCCTAACCGATATTTGCACAACTTAAACACGAGACATGAATCAATTACTAGCAGGTAAAAAGGGCATCATCTTTGGCGCCTTGAACAGTGAATCCATTGCTTGGAAAGTGGCCGAATTCTGCCATGCGCAGGGCGCTCAGATTGTTTTGACCAATGCACCCATGGCCATGCGCATGGGCGAAATCAACCAACTAGCCGAAGCCATTGCTGCGCCGGTCATTGGGGCAGATGCCACCAGCTTGGAAGATTTGAATAATCTTTTGGACCAATCTGTCGAACACTTTGGCGGCAAGATTGATTTTATTCTGCATAGCATTGGCATGAGTGTCAACGTGCGCAAGAACCGTCCTTACACGGATTTGAATTACGATTTCTTGCACAAGGGCTGGGACGTATCTGCGGTCAGCTTCCACAAGTTGCTGCAAACAGCCTATCAAAAAGACTGCATCAATGATTGGGGCTCTGTCCTCGCATTGAGCTACATGGCGGCCCAGCGTTCTTTCCCTGACTACAATGACATGGCGGAAAACAAAGCCTACCTGGAGTCCATCGCGCGCAGCTTTGGCTACCATTACGGCATCAAGCGCAAAGTGCGTGTCAATACGATTTCGCAGTCTCCCACCTTGACCACGGCTGGAAGCGGGGTCAAAGGCTTCATGGGATTCTTGAATTTTGCGGAAAAAATGAGTCCCTTGGGCAACGCGACGGCCGAGGATTGCGCCAACTATTGTGTGGCCATGTTCTCAGACCTGACCAAACGCGTGACGATGCAGAATCTCTACAACGATGGAGGCTTCAGTATGATGGGCGTGAGCCAAGAAGTGCTCGACCGCTACCTCGACGCCGAAGAATAATCGAAGTGTTCGATTCACGAAAAAGCCCGCGGATGTCCGCGGGCTTTTTTTGTGGGGGAAATGGGTCGGTTAAAATTCGGACTTGGCGTGGAAGCGCAGCTTGTCAAATTTTTCCTGAGACATCTGCAGGCTAAAGGCCGAATCCGCAAGAAATACGAGGCGGCCGTATTTGTCTTCTGCCAGGTAGCGCGTCTTGAATTTCTTAAACTCCTCGAGTTGCGCCGGGTCCTCCGACTCAATCCACATGGCTTTGTAGGCCTGGAATGGCTCGTAGGCACACTTGGCTCCGTATTCATGTTCGAGGCGGTACTGGATTACCTCATACTGGAGGGCGCCCACGGTTCCAATGATCTTTCGGCCATTGCTAATCAACGTGAAGAGCTGGGCGACGCCTTCATCCATTAGTTGGTCGACACCTTTCGCTAACTGCTTGGATTTAAGTGGATCGGCATTATTGATGAAGCGGAAATGCTCAGGAGAGAACGAAGGGATGCCCGTAAAGTGTAAGGATTCTCCGCCGGTCAAGGAATCGCCAATCCGGAAACTTCCCGTGTCAGGCAGGCCGACGATGTCGCCCGGCACGGCATAGTCTACGACTTCCTTCTTGCTCGCCAAGAAGGTCATGGGGGAGCTAAACTTTAAATTCTTCCCCTCGCGCACATGCAGGTAGTTGGTGTTTCGCTCAAACAGTCCCGATACGATCTTGACGAAGGCGATACGGCTCCGGTGGTTCGGGTCGATGTTGGCGTGGATTTTAAACACAAAACCAGAGAATTGGGACTCCTCGGGGAGTACTTCGCGTTCTGCCGCTTTTTTGGGTTGGGGACTAGGTGCGATGTCCACGAAGCAATCCAGGAGTTCTTTTACCCCGAAGTTGTTCAAGGCGGATCCGAAGAATACGGGGCAAAGTTCACCGCGTAAATAGGCCTCTCGGTCAAACTCGGGGTACACCCCTTGGATCAATTCAATTTCTTCGCGCAAGGTGTCTGCGGCGTCCTGACCAATCCGACGGTCGAGCTCCGGATCTTGTAAGTCCTTGAAGGCCATGGAGCGGGCAATCTTTTGCTTGGACTGCTCTTCATAGAGTAGGAGGGACGGGTCCCAAATGTTGTAGACACCTTGGAAACGCGCCCCCATGCCAACGGGCCAGGATAAAGGGCAAAGGCGCAGGCCAAGCTTTCCTTCGATTTCGTCTAAGAGATCAAAGCCATCCCGCCCTTCGCGGTCTAGTTTGTTGATAAACACCATGATGGGGGTGGCCCGCATGCGGCATACCTCCACGAGTTTTTCTGTTTGGGTTTCGACCCCTTTGGCCACGTCGACGACGACTATGGCCGAATCCACCGCAGTCAGTGTGCGAAAGGTGTCTTCCGCAAAGTCCTGGTGTCCGGGTGTATCCAAAATGTTGATGTGGCGATTCTTATACTCGAAGGCCATGACAGAGGTCGCCACGGAAATTCCCCGTTGCTTTTCAATTTCCATGAAGTCGGAGGTCGCCGTCTTCTTGATTTTATTGTTCTTAACGGCGCCCGCCTCTTGGATGGCTCCCCCAAAAAGAAGGAGCTTTTCCGTCAGCGTCGTTTTCCCTGCGTCAGGGTGGGAGACAATCCCAAAGGTTCGTCTGCGGGCAATTTCGTCTAGAATTTTCACGGGGTCTTGTTTTCGCCTGCAAAGGTAGGGTTTGTGTGCGTGAACCTTATGGCTAAACCTGTGTTATCGAACAGATGGGATCAACCTACAGCATCAAGGACTTGGAGCACCTGACGGGCATCAAGGCCCACACGCTCCGCATCTGGGAGCAACGGTATAATATTGTCATTCCTCAGAGGACGGAGACCAACATCCGCTTCTACACGGATGATGATTTGAAAACACTCCTGAACGTAGCCGTTTTGATTCAAAAGGGCTGGCGCATCAGCAAGGTGGCGGATTTGAGCCGATCAGAACTCAACAAACAGGTTTTGGACCTCGCGCTCAACGACGGGCACTACCCCAGCCAAATTGCTCGATTGCTTCAAGCCACCATTGATTTGGATGAACCCACCTTCACAGCCATTCTGGACGCCTGCATCCATGAAATGGGGGAGGACGAGACCTTCACCAAGATTGTTGGCGGATTTATCCACCAAGTGGGCGTGCTTTGGCAGACAGACGCCATTGGTGTAGCGCATGAGCACTTTGCGAGCAATCTGATTAAGCAGAAACTGTATAGTGCCCTAGACAGGCTTCCCGCTCGCGTGGCGACAGCAGAGAATCCGGGCTACCTTGTTTTCCTTGCAGATCAGGAAATGCACGAGCTCGGACTCTTGTATGTACACTACATCTTGAAAGCCCAAGGGCAATCTGTGGTGTACCTCGGTCAGAGCGTTCCACTGATTTTCTTAAAGCCGTTGCTTGAAGATGCGGGAAGATGGAAGGCGATTATCTCCATATGGACAACGCATCCTGACAATGACAATCGAGACGCCTACTGGACTCAACTCCAGGAGATGATTGGCGAAACGCCGTTTTGGGTGACAGGAATAGGAAGTCATGAGTGGGTCGGCAAAGGGGTCCGCCAGGATGCCATGGTGTACCCAAATCTTCAGACCCTGTCTGAGGCACTGAAAAGTCAGATTGTAATCAACTGATTTACAGAAGTTTAATAATATTGTTTATTTTATTGTTGAAAATATTCAACAAAGCTCTTGTTTGAGGCCGTAACCTGTTTAGCTTTGACATATAATCGTTAAACAAAAACGGACATGACAGCTTCAGATGCCTTTGGATACGAGATTTATCAGCACACCGCATTTCTTCGAACGTTGGCGCTCAAACTGACCCGTCACTCGGAGGATGCAGAGGACTTGATTCAGGAGACCTTCTACAAAGCAATCAAGAATCAAAGCAGATATCAAGAGGGAACGAATTTGAAAGGATGGCTCTACACCATTCTCAAGAACACCTTCATTAACAACTACCGTAAGAAGCGCAACCAGAATACGTATAGCGACGATACGGAGAACCAGTATATCATGGGGTCCATGGCGTCTGATCGGGCCACAGAGGCCGATAGTCCCGCCGAACTTTCAACCATTTTAGAAAGCATTGAAAGTGTGGAGAAATCCTATCTCGATGCCTTCATGATGTACTTTAATGGCTACAAGTATGAGGAGATTGCCCAAGAGATGAACATCCCCTTAGGCACTGTCAAAAGCCGTATATTCCTCGCTCGGAAGAAAATGATGGAGAAGTTGAAAGACTTCAGATAAGTCTTTCCAATCCAATCTAACTCACCCTCCTACATGCATGCAATTGTCATTGGCGCCGGTTTTTCCGGCATGAGTACCGCCGCCTACTTGGCCCAAAAGGGCTATCGCGTGAGCGTGCTCGAAAAACACGACGGCCCTGGTGGTCGCGGACGTCAATGGAAATCACATGGGTTCACCTTTGACATGGGGCCTTCCTGGTATTGGATGCCCGATGTCTTTGAGACGTTCTTCGGCCATTTTGGCAAGAAACCCAGCGACTACTACACCTTGGAGCGATTGGACCCCTCCTACAGCATTTTCTACGAGGATGGCCCGATGACGATTCCGGCTTCCATGGATGAGATGGAGGCGCTCTTTGAGCGGGTCGAGCCGGGTTCGGCGGTTCGCTTGCGCAAGTTCCTCCAGGATGCGGCCTACAAATATGAAGTGGGCATCAATGACCTCGTGCGCAAACCGTCACGTTCCGTTTTTGAATTTGCCGATTCTCGCGTACTGAAGGGGATTCTACAACTAGATCTTTTGAGCAATATCCGCTCGTCCATCAAGAAGGTGGTCAAAAACCCCCAACTACAACAGTTATTGGAGTTCCCTGTGCTCTTTTTGGGAGCCACGCCGAGCAATACTCCCGCCCTGTACTCATTGATGAATTACGCAGACATGGCCTTGGGAACGTGGTATCCACAAGGGGGCATGTATGCTGTGGTCGAAGCTTTTCACCAATTGGCCGTGGAGCAAGGGGCCACCTTCCATTTTGGAAAAGAAGTCACCTCGTTCGGCTACCGTCAGGGAGCCATTCATCAAGTTATCTGTGGAGATGAAGTCTTGGAATGCGACTTGGTCGTGGCCAGCGCAGACTACGCCCACGTAGACCAAAAGATACTGGCTCCTGCCTACCGCAAGTACAGTCCATCCTACTGGGCCAAGCGCAAAATGGCGCCCTCATCCTTCTTGTACTACATCGGCTTGGATGCTCCGATTCCTGGAATTGAGCACCATAGTTTGTTTTTTGATGCGCCGTTTGATGTGCATGCAGACGCCATCTACACCGATCCTCGCTGGCCCGAAAAGCCCTTGTTCTATCTGAGTGCCGCGTCCAAGACCGACGCGCACGCAGCGCCCGAAGGGGGAGAGGCCCTGGTTATTTTAATTCCGACGGCCCCCGGCCTAGAGGATACAGATGAAGTCTTAGAGCGATATTTCCACTTAGTTGCTGAGCGCATCAAAGCGCACGTAGGCTTCGACATTCGCGAGCACATCGTGGTCAAGCGCACCTATGCCTACCGCGATTTTGTCAAAGATTACCACGCTCATTTAGGCAATGCATACGGCCTGGCGAACACGTTGGACCAAACAGCTATATTCAAGCCTAGTTTGAAAGGAAAATTAAACAATCTTTACTTTGCGGGTCAATTGACCGTTCCGGGTCCGGGCGTCCCCCCCTGTATCATAAGTGGTGAAGTCGTGGCTCTGGAAATTCAAAAAGAATACCCCTTGGTGTCATGATGCATCTTTACGACCAGAGTTCCGACCGGATTAATAAGCTGATCACCCGAGCATACAGCACTTCTTTTTCATTGGGTATTCTTGGCCTAAATCGTTCTTTGCGAGACCCTATTTACGGCATATACGGCTTCGTTCGGGTGGCTGATGAAATTGTAGACACGTTCCACGGTCATGACAAGGCGTCCTTACTCAAGCGCTTTTGGAAAGACACGCACATGGCCCTGGACGAAAGGGTCAGCACCAATCCGGTACTACACAGCTTCCAGCGGGTAGTTCACACCTACCAAATTGACCGTTCCCTAGTCGACACCTTCCTGGCCTCGATGGAAATGGATTTGGAAGATCGGACGTATACCCAAGCAGAATATGAAAAGTATATCCTCGGTAGTGCGGAAGTCGTAGGTCTGATGTGCCTCAAGGTCTTTGTGGGAGGGGATCAGACCCAATACGAAGAACTCACCCCCTTCGCCATGAAGTTGGGCTCGGCCTTTCAAAAGATTAATTTCCTTCGGGATGTTAGCGCGGATTACAACGCCTTGGGCCGAACCTACTTCCCCAATGTTGATCTGACTTCCTTTGACGACGACGCCAAGCGCGCTATTGAAGCGGACATCGCAGTGGACTTCCGCATGGGCTATGAAGGCATCCTGCGTTTGCCCAAGGGTGCACGCTTCGGGGTGTACATCGCCTACATGTATTATTACGCTCTTTTTCAGAAGATTATGCGCACTCCCTCGAGGCATATCTTCCAATCGCGTATTCGTATCAACAACCCCAAGAAATACCGCCTCTTTGTGAGCAGCTACCTACGTCACGCCCTCAATCTTCTCTGATATGACCGAATATGTTATCCTCGTTTCAGCGGACGATCACGAACTGGGACGGATGGAGAAAATGGAAGCCCACCAAAAAGGGATCTTGCACCGTGCCTTCTCCATATTTTTATTCAATGAACGCGGAGAAACGCTGCTTCAGCAGCGCGCTGCAGGAAAATACCACAGCCCCCTGCTGTGGACGAATACATGCTGTAGTCACCCTCGCCAGGGGGAAACCGTTCTTCAGGCGGCTCAGCGTCGCGTGCGCGAGGAGCTGGGGATTCGCCCCGAAGACATCCACGATTTGCGCCCTGCCTTTCACTTCACCTATCGGGCAGAATTTGACAATAACCTTATTGAGCATGAGTTAGACCATGTTGTGATCGGTCAATATGAGGGCTCATGCCAGCCAAATCCCGAAGAAGTCGCCTCCACCCGTTGGGTATCCATGCCCGATCTATTGACCGATGTAGAAAAATCGCCGGCAAACTACACAGCCTGGTTCAAGATCATCTTGAATGAGTATGTCAAACACCTCCCTCAGTGATGATTGCCACCGTTAGTCGCCATGCGCACTTTAATGCCGCCCACCGTTTGCATGTAGATTCTTGGAGTGAAGAACAGAACACCTCCTTCTTTGGGGTCTGTAATAACCCTTTATTTCATGGGCACAACTATGAATTAATCGTGGCTCTAACGGGTCCGGTGGATCCGGTTTCCGGATATGTATATGACATGAAGGTCCTGGGCGATCAAATCAAGGAGCATGTCGAATCCAAATTGGACCACAAAAACTTAAATCTCGAGGTGCCCGAGTTCGCGGAACTAAATCCTACGGCGGAACACATCGCCGCCATCATCCATGGTTGGTTGCGCCCACATATTTCACCCGAATTAAAAATTAAAGTAACGCTTTATGAAACTCCCCGCAACTTTGTCGAATTCAGTGATTAATGGTAACGGAAATCAATCTGTTCCTTCACGGCTAAGCTCCGCCTTGTCGAGCCCCATGCATCCAAACGCCTTCGTCTTGAGCGACGATGAAAAAGTCGTCCTCATCGCGGAGAAATTTGCGGAAATCATGGAGATTATGGGATTGGACCTCAAGGATGATTCCCTGTCGGGCACCCCGGAACGGGTGGCCAAAATGTACATCCATGAGACGTTCCAGGGTCTCAATCCACTGAATAAACCGGACATCACGTTGTTCGAGAACAACTATGCCTATGGAGAGATGCTGGTGGAGCGCAATATCACTGTACACAGCACTTGCGAGCATCACTTTGTCCCCATCCTGGGTGTGTGCCATGTGGCCTATTTCGCGAAAGGAAAAGTGGTGGGTTTATCAAAGTTGAACCGCATTGTCAAGTTCTATTCCAAACGGCCTCAAGTCCAGGAGCGATTGACGGAGCAGATTGCGGCGGAGCTGAAGCGCTCTTTGCAAACAGAGGATGTGGCGGTATATCTAGACGCCGAGCACCTCTGCGTAAAGACGCGTGGCGTGGAAGACTGCAGTTCGTCGACCGTCACAAGCCACTATAGCGGTCGTTTCAAAGACCCCGATGTGCGCAATGAGTTCTTGACCGCATTCAAAGGTTAATCGATGGTTCTACACTGGTTTCGCCGGGATCTTCGGCTAGAGGACAATGCGGCGCTAGCCAAAGCCATGGCAACGGGCCAGCCCGTGCAGCCGGTATTCATTTTTGATACGCACATATTGGATCGTCTGGAGGATGCTGCGGATGCTCGGGTATCTTTCATCCACCAAGAGCTTACCCGTTTGAGCCAAGAAATTGCGGTTCAAGGCGGTAACCTTTGGGTTGTTTATGGAGATCCAATGGTGTGGCATCAAACATGGGCGGCCGATCCCGCCATTGAAGGTGTCTTTGCAAATCGGGACTATGAGCCCTATGCTGGTCGGCGAGATGAAGCCGTGGCGCGCATCTATGCTCAAGAGGGCAAATGGAGTAAGTGGTCGAAGGACCACGTCCTCATGGAACCCAGAGAGGTCCTCAAGGACGATGGAACCCCGTACACGGTGTTCACACCGTATTCGCGCAAGTGGCGCACTCACTTCACTCCTGAACATATTCAAGCTTATCCCACGCCCACAGGGGGATGGAATCCTCAGGCGTCCTCGCACACCATGCCCAGTTTGAAGGATATGGGTTTTGAAGAGAATACGCAGAAGGTGCCCTCGCGGGAAATTCCCGCGACCGTATTGGCGGCCTATGAAGCGAAGCGAAACTTTCCCGCGCTCCCCAACGGCACCACACGGCTGGGTGTACATTTGCGCTTTGGTACCATATCCATACGCGCTTTAGCTCGTGTAGCCTACCCGGATCACAGTAAGTTTTTGACCGAATTAATCTGGCGCGACTTCTATCAAATGATCCTCAAGCATTTCCCGGATAGTCCCTCCAAAGCCATTAAGCCCGCCTATGATCGGATTATGTGGGAGTCGAATGAGACCCATTTTGAGGCATGGTGCCAAGGAAAAACGGGTTATCCGCTGGTGGATGCCGGAATGCGCGAACTCAACGCGACGGGCTTTATGCACAACCGAGTGCGCATGGTGGTCGCAAGCTTTTTGACTAAACATCTTTTATTGGACTGGCGCCTTGGGGAAGCCTACTTTGCGTCCAAACTCTTGGATTTCGATCTCGCATCCAACGTGGGTGGCTGGCAATGGGCGAGTGGTTCGGGTTGCGATGCGGCCCCGTATTTCCGAATTTTTAACCCGGCGAGTCAACTAGAAAAGTTTGATAAGGACTTGAAATATGTGAAGCAGTGGGTCCCTGAATACGGGTTGCCGGAATACCCAGAACCTATTGTCGACCACAAACAAGCTCGTGAGCGGTGTTTGGCGCGCTATAAGGAGGGTTTGGCGTCTGCGAGCTTGGGACTGTAGCCAAAAAGGCCTTTTTCTTTGATAATGGTGTCCACGTAGGTGGGAAGACAGGCTTCCCAGCCTTCTTCGCCATGTCGAATCTTACGTAGGACTTCTCGGCTCCAAACGTTGAGAATCGAGGGATCAAAGTCCTCAATGTCGCGCATTCGGCGGTTGTAGAAGAGGTAATCAAAAACAGGCCGGAAGCGCGGGTGCATCTCCACATCCTTGATGGTGGCCACCCCGTCTTCATCATCCTTGCGGAACGGATAGGCGTAAATAACGAGGTCCTTGGAGAAGATCTTTCCGAAGGCTTCCAAAATGCCGCCGTTCAAATCGCGGTAGTATTTCTCCTCAAAAATCTCTTGTAAGCTGGGAATACCCATGATGAGCCCCATGCGCTTTTTGGTGTACCCCGAGAAGTAGTCGACCAGTTTGTAGTATTCCTGGTAATTGGAAATCAAGACAGTTTGCCCAATGGAGCAGAGGATCTCGGCTCGATCCAAGAAATCCTGTTCGTCCAAATCTCCGTCCGTCAGCAGGTTGTTGAGGGTGATTTCAAAGAGCACCACCATCTTTTCCTTGTCGACCCGCTTGGATTCAATGAACTTTTGGTAGCCTTTCTTGACCATGTCCATGTTCACCTTCGTAACGGGGCGGAAGGAGCCACGCATGGCCAGGATATTCTTTTTGTAGAGCAATTCGGCCGGAAGGAGGTTCTTTCCTTCGGGGCCAAAGATGACCGCATCGGTAAAACCATTCTTGATCAATTGCAAGGACATCAAGCGATTGTCGACGTGTTCAAAGTCGGGGCCGACAAAATTGATTAAATCGATTTCAATGGCGGAACGCTCGATTCCATCATATAGACTCAGAAGCAGGGCTTTGGGGTCTTCGTGCATGAAGTGCACCCCATAGATTAAATTAACCCCAAGGGTTCCGATGGTTTCTTGTTGGTGCTTGGCGTCGTTTTCGAGCAAACGAACATGGATGATAACCTCATTTGCCGCTTTGCCGGGAATGGACTGGAATCGAATTCCAATCCACCCATGCCCTTTAAAGGTTTTGGTGAAGTTGATCGTAGCTACGGTATTGGCGTAAGCGAAATACGTCTTGGTCGGATGTTTTTCACGCGAAAGGCGATCTTCCAATAGAGTGTATTCATGCCCTAGCATCTTGCGCAGTCGGCTCTCCGTGACATAACGACCGTCCGTCTCTTCTCCATAAATGGCATCTGAAAAGTCCTTGTCGTAGGCACTCATCGCCTTAGCGATGGTTCCGGAAGCGCCTCCCGCGCGGAAGAAATGACGAACCGTTTCTTGCCCCGCGCCGATTTCCGCGAAGGAGCCGTAAATGTTCGAATTAAGGTTCACACGGAGCGCTTTTTGCGCCGCAGATAGTACCATGTCTCCCATAATCCAAAGGTATGGTTAAATTCGCAGGATGACGCCCATTCAACTCGAGTTTTTAGGTACGGGAACCTCTGGGGGAGTTCCCCTTATTGGCTGCTCCTGCCCGGTATGCACGTCCTTGGACGCGCGAAATCATCGGTTGCGCTCTTCCGTCATCATTCGCTACGGTACCCATGCCGTGGTTATTGATTGTGGGCCAGATTTCCGTCAACAAATGCTTCGGTCTGGTCAGGCGCAATTGGATGCGGTGGTTTTGACCCATGAACATATGGATCATGTGGCAGGATTGGATGAGGTGCGCCCGCTGAATTACCAGCAAAAAACGGACATGGCCATTTACTGCACGGAGCGGGTGGCGAATCGATTAAAACAGCAATTTTCCTATGCCTTTGGGGAGGACAAATACCCGGGCGCACCGGGTTTGCATCTTGTCGAAATAGCTCCCAATAAACCCTTCATCATAGGTGGAATGGAATGGATGCCTATCCTTGCCATGCATGGCACGTGGCCCGTTCTGGGGTATCGCATCGGAGATGTGGTCTATTTAACGGATGTCTCCGCTATGACCGACGTAGAAATGGATAAAATTCGGGGCGCACAGATTCTTGTGGTCAATGCTTTGAGGCATCAACCTCATGTCAGTCATTTCTCACTTTTGGAGGCGCAAGAATTTGCGCGAAAGACGGGGGTCCCCCATACCTACTTCACTCATATTAGCCACCAAATGGGAGATCATGCCGCAACGCAATCCGGATTACCTACGGGAATGTATTTGGCCTACGATGGCCTTCACCTCGAGGCTTGATCAAAGCCCCGACACCTGTGAGCCTAGGACCGTGCCTATGGCGCGGCCATTTTGTGTCCAACGGGGAACATTCACGCCCTTGGTATAGCTTGCTTCCGCGGACCCATCCAAAGCGAATACCGTCAGATCGGCGGGCATACCCACTTTAATCACACAGGGCCCCAAATGATAGAGCTCCCGGGCCTTGTGCGCAACGGCATTAATCCATCGTTCTAAGGCTTCATGACTCGGATTTACATGGCGATACCATCCAAAAGCGTGTTCTATGGTGGCCGCCCCAAACATCGCTTGGCCCCATTCGCAGTCTTTGGCCTCTGTATCCATCGGTTGGTGATCGCTTACGACCAGGTCCAAGGTGCCATCTAGAAATCCTTCCCAAAGTGCTTCACGATCTTCCGCACTCCGCAGTGGAGGCAAAACTTTATACGTCGAGTTGAACCCACGAATGTCTTCTTCCGAGCCGATGAGGTTCGCTATGGCCACATCGGCGGTCACGGTTTGTCCAAGTGCTTTGGCGCTGCGAATAGCTTCAACCCCTTCGGCCGTGCTAATCCCGGCAACGTGCAGATGCCCTCCCGCGTAGTCCTGAATCATAAGATCTCGCTGTATGCGCAGACTTTCTGCCAAGGATGGAATGGGAGTCAGCCCTTGGGATAAGGCTACTTCGCCTTCGTGGGCTTGCCCGGATGGACATAAGCTCTGTTCGAAGGCAAAACTCTGAATATGCGTAGGCAAGTCTGCCGTGTACTGTAAGGCCAGTTGGAGTAGGTGGGGGTGGCGGATAGATGCGGTATCATCACTGAATGCAACGGCGCCCCCTTCCAACATGTCGAGCATCTCCGCC
>DNWN01000124.1 GCA_003507115.1 Cryomorphaceae bacterium
CCCCATGGCCCGCAGGCCTTTACGTCGTGCACTCCGCGGAGGGCGTCGGGCGATGGATCAAGACCCATGACCGCTAACGATCCTCCAGAATGGGTGCTCCTGTATGACGGGCCCTGCGCGCTATGCCAAGGCGCCGTGCAATGGATCATGGCCCGAGACCGAGCCCAGCTCTTTTGCTACAGCCCCCTTCAAGGCCCTTGGGCCGCATCGTGGAAGGCGTGCTATGCTCCGTCGAGTGACTGGCCCGATGAGGTCGTTTTAATTGGAGGCAACCAACATTGGGTGGGGGCCGATGCCGTGGCCCTGGTGTGGAGAAAACTCCCCTTCCCTTACCCGATTTTGGGATGGGCATACCGCATCCTCCCGGGCCGAAAAAAAATATACCGGTGGCTTGCGCAGCACCGGTATACCTGGTTTGGGAAAAAAGAAGAACTTCTTACAACGTGCCCAGCACCGCGTTCATGGCGCGAACCGCGTCCGCACTCTTGTTGAAGGCTGCCTGCTCTTCGTCGGTGAGTTTGTAATCGACGATCTTCTCCCAGCCGGTCTTGCCGATGACGACGGGAACGCCCAAGCAGATGTCGCTTTGGCCGTATTCGCCGTCGAGGTAGACACAACAAGGAAAAACTTTCTTTTGGTCGCGCACAATGCTCGCCACCAGGGCTGCACCGGCCGCACCGGGAGCATACCACGCCGAGGTGCCAATCAAGCCCGTCAACGTGGCGCCGCCGACCATGGTCGCGGCTTTCACTTCGGCCAATTTCTCTTCCGTCATGTGGGAGGAAACGGGGGTAGACTGGTAGGTCGCCAACCGCGTCAAGGGAATCATGGTTGTGTCGCCGTGTCCGCCGATGACGGTACCCTGCAGGTCGCTTGCGGGAACACCCATAGCTTCAGATAGGTAGTACTTGAAACGGCTGCTGTCCAAGATCCCGCCCATGCCGATAATGCGGTTTTTGGGCACTCCGCTTTGGGTCGCGGCCAAGTAGGTCATCGTGTCCATGGGATTCGAAATCACGACAATGATGGCGTTGGGCGAATGCTGTAGCGCATTGGTTACCACAGAGCGAACGATGCCGGCATTGGTGCCAATCAACTCTTCCCGGGTCATGCCGGGCTTGCGGGGCAGTCCGCTCGTAATCACTACCACTTCCGACCCTGCGGTGGCCGCATAATCGCTGGTCACACCCTTAACCTTGGCGTCAAAGCCGTGCAGGGTGGCACACTGATTCATGTCCATGGCTTTGCCTTCCGCGAAGCCTTCTTTAATGTCGAGCAACACGATTTCGGTAGCGAGCTCCATGCGTACCATGGCTTCTGCACAGGTTGCACCGACGTTCCCGGCTCCGACAACTGTAATTTTCATAATGCGATTTTTTGAATCTTAAATCTGGCGCAAAGGTAGGGGGCGCCTAGGCGTCAATGCGGGCGTAGCGCGCATTTTTCTCGATGAATTCGCGGCGTGGCGGGACATCATCGCCCATCAACATCGAGAAGATTCGATCTGCCTCCGACGCATTGTCAATCGTGACCTGCTTGAGCGTACGACCTTCGGGATTCATGGTAGTGACCCAGAGCTGTTCCGCATTCATCTCACCCAAACCCTTATAGCGTTGGATACCGATGCCCGTCTGCTCTTCGCCTCCCAGATCTCGGGCGATTTGATCCCGCTGGGTTTCGTTCCAGGCATAGGCCGACTTGGACCCTTTCTTGACTAAGTACAAAGGAGGAGAGGCAATGTAGATATACCCATTCTCAATTAATTCCTTCATGTAACGGAAGAAGAAGGTCATGATCAAGGTGGCGATATGCGATCCATCGACGTCGGCATCACACATGATGACAATCTTGTGATAGCGTAGCTTGGCGGTATTCAGCGCCTTGCTATCTTCTTCCGTCCCGATGCTTACGCCCAGAGCCGTGAAGATGTTGCGGATTTCTTCGTTCTCGAAGGCCTTGTGCTGCATCGCTTTCTCGACATTCAAGATCTTACCTCGTAGCGGCATGATAGCCTGGAACTTTCTGTCGCGCCCTTGCTTGGCTGTGCCACCAGCCGAATCACCCTCGACCAAGAAAATTTCGCACTGAGCGGGATCGGTTTCGGAACAGTCGGCCAATTTTCCGGGAAGGCTGTTTCCGCCCAAAACGGTTTTACGCTGGACCATTTCGCGGGCTTTGCGCGCTGCGATCCGGGCCTTCGCCGCGAGAATGACTTTCTGAACAATGATTCGAGCCTCATTGGGGTGCTCTTCCAAATAGTTGGTCAGCATTTCGCCCACGATGCGATCCACCGCCCCCGAGACCTCGGAGTTGCCCAACTTCGTTTTGGTCTGGCCCTCAAATTGGGGCTCCATGACCTTCACGGAAATAACGGCGGTCAAGCCCTCGCGGAAATCATCGCCCGCGACTTCCAATTTCTCTTTGGTCAGGATGCCGCTTTCGTCGGCGTACTTCTTGAGAGTTCGTGTCAGTGCTCGGCGGAAACCGGTCAAGTGCGTTCCCCCCTCATGGGTGTTGATATTGTTGACGTAGGAGTGGATGTTCTCCGCATAACTCGTGTTGTAGGCCATGGCTACTTCGACGGGAATCCCTTCGATCTCGCCCTCCATGTACATCGGCTGTGGGATCAATGCCTCTCGACTCTCATCAATGAAAGCCACGAATTCTCGCAGGCCTCCTTCGGAATGAAACTCTTGCGTTCGAGCAACGCCTTCATCGTCCTTGTCGCGATTATCTGTCAATTGAATTCGAATCCCTCGATTGAGGTACGCCAATTCGCGGAGACGTGCGGCCAAAATATCATACTGATAGGTTGCCTCGAAGAAAATGCTCGCATCGGGCTGAAAGGTCACAATCGTGCCGCGGTAATTCGAATTTCCCACTTCCTTTACGGGATAGAGGGGCTTTCCAATGGAGTATTCTTGAACATACTCCTTGCCGTCGCGGTGAACGTTCACTTGCAAATGCGAAGACAATGCATTCACACAGGAAACGCCTACTCCGTGCAATCCACCCGAAACCTTGTAGGAATCCTTATCAAACTTTCCTCCGGCATGGAGAACCGTCATGACGACTTCCAAGGCCGATCGGTTTTCTTTGGTGTGTACAGCAACGGGAATACCTCGGCCATCGTCTTTCACCGTCACGGAATTCCCTTCGTTGATGGTCACTTGAATGGAGGTAGCGTGTCCGGCGAGCGCTTCGTCTATGGAGTTGTCGACAACTTCATAGACCAAGTGGTGGAGTCCTTTTTGACCCACATCCCCGATGTACATCGCAGGACGTTTGCGGACGGCTTCTAAGCCTTCGAGAACCTGAATACTATCGGCGCCGTAATTCTTGGCTTCACTCATGTTGTGTGGGGGTAAAAATGTCTATCCCACAAAGATAACTTCGGCACTTTTCCTGGGGGTGGACTGAGAAGAAAAACCGGCCCGTTTATCAACATTTTTTTCAACAAGAGCGCATTTCTCGCGCCCAAGTGACCGATGGGATATTTCGGCTTAAAACTTGTAAACCAAGCCCAAATTTGCCCGGATGCCCTGAACGGGATAACCCGTCCACCAGGTGATACGGCTGTGGAACAAATTGTCCACCTTGAATGTGGCATTCAATTGCTTGTTGTAGGTATAAACGGCCGACAGCCTGCCATCTAAATAGGCCGGCAGCAATTCGTCGCCGTTTACCCCTTGACCCAGACGACTGCCCCGGTAAATAACGGTGGACTCGAAGCGGATTTTATCTTTCAAATTGAAAAAGGCCTGGCCACCGATTTCGGCGGAAGGAACGTGATACAGGGTGCCTCCGTCAGTCCGGGTTGCCGTGCGCACTAAGGCGAATCCACGGACCTCCCATCCCAAGCCATTTTGGAACGTCAATTCGCCCGAGGGCTCGAGCATCGTCACCCCAACATATTCCACCCCAAAACGGCCACTATCTTGGGCCGTGGACATTCCTTCATACGACCGGGTAAACATGGCATAGTTGGCATACGAACGTTGACGAAGACCAAATCGGTAGCCCATCGTCGACGTCAGGCGCCCGGAGGCCCCCGCATAAAGGGAAGCTTGGCGAATGGCCTCGTAGGATGCGACCTCACTCAAGAAGGGCATGGCCTCAACCCGGGCGCGCATGCCTCCATTGTCGGCAGACCCTTCCAGGCCCGCATACAGATTCAGAACCTGCTTCACCAAGGGGAATTCTAAGTGAACTACGGGAGGCAAATAGGGCTTGTCAAAACTTGACCCTTGGCCGGTGAAAATCGCGTTGAGGCCGATTCGGAAGTACAATGCGCCGACACTATCTGAAACAGCTGGTGAAAACTGCGCAGACCAGTAATTCATGGATATAGGCATGCCCGTGCTGTCCAGGCGGGCCGCTTGAATCAGGTGGTTCCATGCGCCGTGAATGGGCAGTTCCAAGGAGACATCCTGAACGGGTAAACGCCAGTCGATGCCCCCCGATAAGCCGCTTTCCGTTTGCCGACCTCCTTGGTCAATCCAGTGGTGACCGTTGAGTTCAGCCCCGTGAAAAATTTGCTTCCTGCGCACGCGAGGTTGAACATAGGATATGCCCATCTCGTAATCCTGAATCCAACGACCCGGAGCGGCATGGGCCGTATCCGCCGCATTGGCTTCTGTTTGGGGCACACCATAAAACGCATAGCGGTTCCATGTGCCCGAGGCCGAGGTACTCAACCGACCACGTCCGAGAATGCGGGTGTAATGTCCACTTAACTCATTTTCCATCCACGTAGTGCGACGAAAGACGGTCTGAGGAACGTCGAGCGCGTCCAGCGCTCGGAATCCACCTTGCGTCGAAAAATGCTGGCCTTGAATTCCCCAGCGATGGAGGTCCGAACGCGCATTGCCCAGCGCAAAACCGACATCGGCCGTCGTGTAATTCCCGAGGGACATATGGACCGTATTGGCCGGCAAGCGCTCGAGCCGAGCCCGGCTAATTTTAAGAGGCGGAATTGCCTCCATGCGTGGATCGGGCACCCAGGTACGGTTGCGCACGCTGATGCTGACGGGGAGCTTTTCCACGGTGGTGTCCATGACATTGGGCTGGCCCGTGATTTTGATGCCTTCCGCCACTTGCGCTGTATATTTTTCGGTTACCGAAATTTCCAAACCACTCATGACCGGCTGCGCCCACATGAGGACGGCCGTCAGCGTAAAAAAGGATGCGAGGATGCGTTTCATGGGAGCGTAGGCATTTCAGTGATGGTTTCCTCCTCGGGACCGGCTGCATCTTCCGCGGGGGTATTCAGGAGGTGTTGGAAGACTTTTGCTTGCTCTACCGTTTCGGCGATGAAGTTCTCGGCGATGATGAAATCCAAGGTGTAGTTCGCTTGGAATTGGTCATCCAGGGCGGCGTAGTTATGCGCCAGAATGAGCAAGGCTTTAAAGCGCCATTCGCCTTGACCGGGCAGGTTGTCAATGAGCCAGAAGATTTCTTCGTTGGAGGCCGTATGCGATCCATGCAAGTACAAAATCAACGCCTCGTAGTACGATGCTTCCGCCTGCAAAACAGCCGGACCGTTTTTCTTCAAGTCTGCGTAGGCGGTGAGGGACTTGGTTATCCATCCCCGTTCCGCGCCATGGATGCTATCCTCCCCCCACGAAGCTAGGAAGTCTGCCTTGCGGGTCCGACGGCCCATAGCCAGGGTCATCGCATTGCGTGCCATGTTCGCTTTGGCTTCCGTTCGAACTTCTGGGCTGTTGCGTTCGTCGGCCGCCACCACCTCCGAATAACCATAGGCTACTTCGAGATGCTTCAAGGCTTGGTGTCCGCGCATCATAGCCACATTGGCTTCGCGAAGCAGACTCGGGTCGTCGCTAAGCGCTAGAACCGACTCCGCGGCAATCAGCATTTCGTCGGCATTCTTTCGGGCCGATACGATGCGTAAAATCCACGTCCACGCATTGATGTGGTGCTCGCCTACGGGCGCTTGGGTCACCTTGCGGAAGTACCCCAAGGCCTCGTCAGCCTTGTTCAATCGGCGTGCAGATTCGCCCGCATAGTGGTTGGCCTTCACCGTGAAGAATCCATCGGGGAAGCGCTTCATGTAGCGATCAAAGGCACCCATCGCCTCGTCAAACTTGCTCGAAGCGTATTTGTCGTAGGCCGACATATAGGCAACACTGTCTAGCTCGCTCCCGCGGATTTGAGCAAAGTCGATGCCTTGTACCCAGGTCAAGTAGTCATCGATCCGGTTGGCCTCGTCGTACACGCTTCGGGCCGTGGTGATGGCCTCCCGCGCTTCGGGGGTTCCGGGATAGGTCTTGACAATGGTTTGGAAGGTCGCGATGGCCGCATCCAAGCGCTGATCGTTGCGTTGAGCGATGGCAATATTCAGCGATGCCCGGCGCGCCTTCTCCGAATTCGGGACGCGGCGGATGTATTCTTTGAAGCTGGCCTCGGCATCGGTATTGGCGCCTTGACGCAGGTAGGTTTGCGCCAACTCAAACTGGGCCTCTTCGCTGTATTTGCCGCCGTAGGCATCTTGGCTATCATCGCGGCGAGCCAAGGTCTGAAGCAAGGTGATTTTGGACGTGTTGTTGTTCAACAGTCCTTGGCATAGCGCCTGCTGATACATCGCATACCCCCCATAGCGCGCATTGGCCTCGATGTCGCGGGCTTTGCGGTAGTATTCCTCCGCCAAGGCATGCTTCCCTTGGAGGAAGTAGAGATCGGCGAGGCGCAGGGTGGCGTCGGCGACTTTGCGGTCGCCCTTTTTCGCGTCTTGGAGGTAGACCCGGAAAGCCGAGGACGCATCTTCGAGGCGGTCCAACTTGTAGAGGCAATAAGCCTTGTTGTAGAGGGCCGTGGGACGTTCGGTCAGCGTGTAGCTGCCGGGCGTCTTCAAGAAGGACTCAAACTGAGCGAGCGCCTCCTGGGCATCGCCCTTGCGGTAGGCCAGTTCGCCCAACCAGAAATGGCTCAAAGCCACAAAGGTCAAATTCTGCGGATAGCCCAATGACTTGTTGAAGTACTCCTGAGCGCCCGACCAATCGCTGACTTGGAATAGTTCCACCGCGCGGAAATAGGCGACGCGCTGGTAGGCCTCGCGCATGGCCATCGTGCCCATGCCTGTTTGGACAATGGCTTCCATGGCCCGCCCATAGTCCTTGGACGTGATGTACAAATTGGCCAGGTATTCATTGGCTTCGCGTCGGTGCTCCGTTTGCGGGAAATCCACCAAGAAGCGCTTAAACATTTCCATCGCATTGCCAAATGGGCTGGAACTGTTGTAGGTGAGTTTGGCCGCTTGGAACGAAGATTCTTCGAGAATGACGGGGTCTTTTGCCAGCTCGCTGACGGCCTTAAAGGCGTTCAGGGCTTCTTCCAATTGCCCTTCTTTCACGTAGCATTCGGCCAGGAGGTAGAGTCCAAATTCGGACACTTGGCCCCCATTGGATGGAATTTTATTGAGCGCCTGGATGGCCTCTTTGTAGCGGCCCGTTTGCGCATTGACCACCCCGAGCTGGTAGTAGTCGTCTGCCGTCATTTTTCCGCCCATATCGCGGTGCATGGCGAGGTACGGCAGGGCTTCCGGATAGCGCTTCTTTTTGAAGAGACTTTGGCCAATCAACTTGGCAATCTCCGGAGTGCGTTTGGCGGTGGCGTTTTTCAGCAGGGATTCCCCGAGCTTCAAGAGCTTGTCGTCTAGGCCTTGGCGGGCATAGATTTGGGCCAAATAGTACGGAACGACCATGCCGAACTCTTCGTGGTTCTGCAAGGGCTCCAAATTCTCCATGGCCGTCACATCGTTGGTGTCCAAGTAGGCAATGTGGCCATAGTAATATTGGGCTGAGGCGGCAATGGGGTACTTGGTCGCTTTCGCGGCGGCCAACTGGGGACGGGCCAAATCGTATTCTTCCAACAAGAAGTGCGAGTAGCCAAGTTTGAATTGCACCTCCGCGCGTTCGGCTTTGGGCAGGTAGAGCCCGTCCAAACGGCGCAGCCAATCGCGGGCATCCGCATATTTTCGACGGTTGAAGGAGTATTCGGCCATTTCCAAAACGGCTTCCTTGCGGCGTGCCGTGCTGGGATAGGCATCGAGAAAGGCCAGGACCTGATCGCCCGCATCGCGGTTGAGGAGGCGAACGGCACAAATGGCTTTGAAAAAGGCCGCTTGCTCGGCCAAATCGGTCTGGGCATCCACCTGATGAAGGACCTGCGCAAATCCCTCCGCCGCGGGAGAATAGAGCGCTCGATCAAACAATCCACGGCTGTCGGCATAGACCGATTGCGGTGTGGTATGGGAGAACGGGGCTTGGCCATGAGCCGCTGCGGCCCCAGCCAAGAATACAAGAAGGAGAAGTCTTCGCATCATTGTTGGAAGCATAAAGGTAGTCCGGACCAACAAAATCCTGTTAATTTGTGGCATAAACCATGCCTATGGCCTCCAACAGCCCCATACTCTCCCTCCGAAACGCCGATATTTACCAAGGTGATCACTTGATTTTGAGCCAAGTAAGCCTCGAAATGCACAAAGGCGACTTCATTTATTTGATCGGGGCGACCGGGTCGGGAAAGTCCTCTTTGCTCAAAACCCTCTACGCAGACTTGCCTTTAACGGCCGGCGAAGGAGAATTTGTAGGCTATGACTTGCGAAACCTCCCCGACCGAGATATTCCCTTTCTGCGCCGGAACCTCGGCATCGTCTTCCAAGACTTCCAACTTTTGATGGACCGGTCCGTTTTTGACAACTTGGATTTTGTCCTGCAGGCCACGGGTCAGCATGCGAAGTCCGAAAATGCAGACCGCATTCAGCAAGTGCTGAAACGTGTCGGCATGGCCACCAAGGAGCACAAGATGCCCTACCAGCTTTCCGGGGGAGAGCAACAGCGCGTGGCCATTGCGCGGGCGCTGCTCAACAACCCCCCCTTCATCCTCGCCGATGAGCCGACGGGCAATTTGGATCCGCATACCAGCGAGGAAATCATGCATTTGATGGAAGAAATTTCGGCCTCGGGCCGGACCATCCTCATGGCCACCCATGACTACGCCCTCCTTTTGAAGTTTCCCCATCCCACGTGGAAATGCGCGGGCGGACAAATCAGCAGCACGGTACAGCGCACCCTTTAATCCAGAAGCGTCGCGATGGAGCTGGGCTGGGTCCAGGGTCTACGGGCCGCTTTGACGGCCTCTGCCTGTTGAGTGTCCCAAGGGCTTTTTAAGGCTTTTTCGACTGCTTCGGCCAGACTTTCCGGGCTGTGGTAGGTCACAATTCCCATTTCAGGGGTCCAATCGAGCCCGGCGAGGGCGGCTTCGTGCGCGACAATCCACCGCGCTTGGTAGAGCGCTTGAATGAGTTTCAGTTTTAAGCCCAAGCTATGTTCCGCATGAACCAAGACCATCGCGGCCTCCTGGAATGCTTGCGCCATGGTTCCTTCGTCGGGTCGGTCGAGAATCCGTACCCCCTTTGCCGCAGCGATGTGGCGCAGTTCCTCCGAAAAATCATGGCCCGCCCACGTAACTTCTACCGAGAGGTCTGCGGTCCAGCGGGCGGCGCGCTCGTTCTCCACGACCGAAAATTTACCGGGAACGAGGAGGCTTTTTTTGGCGGCTTCGTGTGCGGGAGGCGTCCCATGGAATCGCTTTTGCGGGGGAACGACGGTGGCGGCAGTTCCTCCCATCGCCTGCCAGGCTTGGGCGTCTACTGCCGTCAGCGCCCAGAGGGGACCTGGCCAGCGTTTCGCCAGCACGCGCTCCCAGCGCAGCAGCTTCGCCGCCTCCCAGCGCAAATACATCCGCTTGAGCCCGGTCGAATAGCTCGCTAAACTTTGGTAGTATCGGGCCTCCGGGTTGTGCCATCGCAGGATGGCCTCCGACGGAAAATCAAGCCCAGTCAAGTGGGTGCCCTGTACCACGTGCTTCCCCTTTGCGGTGGCCAAGGCCTCCCGTTGCACCTGGGTGCTTCGACTGCCCACGATATAGGGCCGATTCCACGATACGATGGCCCAGGGGTTGCGGCGGTAGGTCTTGAACTGCACGCCCGGGTGCTCGCTCAGTCTAAGCGCCTGGGCATGTGCCAGGGCCGTCTTGGTTGTGGCGTGCAGCACCACCTGGTAGCCAGCTTGCACGAGGTTTTCTACCTGACCTGCCACTTCTAGGGTACCGCCATAGGGAGGAGGCTCCAGCCGGTCCATCGACCAGACGTGCACGGTCTTTTCCCCGTTCAACCGGCGAATCAGCTGCTTCCACGTTTCTTTTTCGTGGTCCCAGTGGTAGCGGTGGGCCGCCTGCTGGGCGGCTTGCGCGGCGCGGCGGTAGGCATCGGGTTGGAGGAGCTCGTGCGCGGCATTCAAAATAGCTTCGGGCGTCGTTTCCGGGATGACGCGACCGGCCGCGCCGAGGTGCGCGGTGACCTCGACCAGGTTGCTGGCGATGACGGGGATGCCCGCTTGGAAGTAGTCAAAGAGTTTATTGGGCAGGCTCCAGCGATAGTTCTGGCTTTGGGGTTTGTCCAGGGAGAAACCGAGGTGGGCGGCTTGGGTGTAACGGCGGAGCGCCTCGCGCGTCACCCGACCGATGAAGCGAACTTTGGAATCCGTCCAGCCCTGGGCATCTGCGGTGCGTTGGAGGTACGGGAGGGCATCGCCGGAACCCACGATGAGCAACAAGGCATGGGGGTGCCTGCCCACAGCCTCGAGGAGTTCTTCCGCCCCGCGATCGATGTTAATGCCTGCGCCTTGGAGGATCCAAATNNGGGCGGTCTGTAGGCAGGTCAAGTGCTCCGCAGGCGGCCAACCGGCGGGCTTCCTGCTGGTCGTCGCCATCGGGCGAAAAAGGCAAGCCCTCTTCGGGCAAGAGGGGTACATTGCGAACGATGTCCAGCGACTGCCCGTATTCGGCATAGTAGGCTTGGGCAATGGAGGCATTGACCGTCACCCCTGCGGTAATGCGCGGGAAACAGCGCTTTTCCACCCAGCGCCAAAGGCCTTGGATGAAGGGGCGGGATTCGAGTTCCGGGGCGCCCAAAAAGTACTCGTGGCTGTCATACACGAGGGGCATGCCACGGCGGCGCGCCCAGTAGGCGTTGGGCCAAAGCGTGTCCAGATCGTTGGCCAGGTACACGTCTGGTTTTTCCCGACGCAATACGTCCCACAAGCGCCATTGAAATTCTAGGTAAAAAAGGGGACCTCGGTGAAAAAAGCAGGTGAAGCGTTCGGTGCGGTAGGGACGCGTTAGCGGGGCGGGATCGGGGTAGGTTCGGCCTGAAAGCACCACCTCATAGCCCATCTCCTGCCAGACCATGCAGCTGCGGTGCACGCGCTGGTCCGAATGCAAATCGTTGATGACCGACAGGAAGACTTTGGGCATAACCACGAAGGTAGGCCAAAGCCACGGCTATCTTTGCGCCATGGATCCCCGCCAGCTCCGCATTGCCGACTTTACCTACGACCTCCCTGAGGAACGAATTGCCCAATTTGCCGTGGAACCCCGCGATGCGGCCAAGCTCCTGACCTTCGATGGGTCGCGCATGGGCTCTGCCTGTGTCGCAGACCTCCCCGAAGCGATACGCGCCATGGGGTTTCATGCAGGGGGACACTTGGTGTTGAACGAAACCCGGGTGGTACAGGCCCGGTTATTCTTCCCTCGCGGTGAAGGCAAACCTTTTGAGCTCTTCTACCTCCATCCAGCCCAGGGATCGGTCGAGCAAGCGATGGCTGCCACGGGACGCCTCGTCGCCGCCTGCAAGGTGCGTTATTCCAAAAAATGGAAACCCGATCAGGTGCTCACCGTAGACCGTCTTCATGCCCGCCGGGTCGGCTTTGAGGCCGATACCTCGCTGGTGGAATTCACCTGGGAGGGTCCCGAAACCTGGTCCGAACTTCTCGCCCACCTGGGACAACTTCCCCTACCCCCTTATATGCAGCGGCGGGTTGTTCCGGAAGACCAAGAGCGGTACCAAACTGTTTTTGCGCGGGTCGAAGGGTCGGTAGCGGCCCCGACGGCTGGATTGCATTGGACCGCCGCCCTGCTAGATACCATGGCAGCGGAAGGGTGGAACCGCACGCCCGTCCGCCTTCACGTGGGCGCCGGAACGTTTCAGCCCGTGAGTAGCGAACGCATGGCCGACCACCCCATGCATGCCGAGGAGCTCCATGTGCCCGTGGATACCATTCGGGATCTCGCCGATGGGCGGCCCATCTGGGCGGTGGGCACTACCGCCGCACGGACACTGGAATCCCTGTATTGGTTGGGATGTGAGGCATGGCATGGACGCCCGCTACCTTCCTCTGTGGATCAATGGCTCCCCTATCACACTTCAGGCTCCCTGCCGAGCCGTTCGGAGGCATTGATGGCCTTGGCGACGGCCTTGGAGCAGGCCGGAAAAACAGCCTTCACGGGCCCGACAGCGCTCCTCATTGCACCGCCCTACGCCTTGCGGGTGGTGGATGTTTTGATGACGAATTTTCACCAGCCCCAGAGTACGCTCCTGCTCCTAGTGGCCGCAGCGATCGGACCGAGATGGAAAGAGGTCTATGCGCATGCCTTGGCGGAAGACTACCGCTTTTTGAGCTACGGGGATGCCTGTCTGTTCATGGTTCAGGATCCTGCCGCCTTGGCGTAAAGGGATCGCTGGCTACATGGCTGTTTGCAGTCGTTTCTTCCCTATTTACCGGGCGTTGCAGCCCACTTTTGTTCGATGCCCTCCCCTATTGCCCTGCTTTTGGCCATGGCCCTGACACCCGCTCCTTTCGACTTGGGGCCACCGGCGATCGCGGGGGTGCGGGACAGTGTCCACATCCTGTGGTGGAATGTGGAAAATGCCTTCGACACCCTGGACGACCCCCAAACCAAGGACGAAGCCTTCACCCCCACCGGTTCCAAGGAATGGACCTCAAGGCGTTACTATCGCAAACTCCATCGCATCGCCAAGGGTCTTCGCACCGCCGCCGGCTCCACCCCGCCGGATTTCATTGGGCTCTGTGAGATAGAAAACGCCTCCGTCTTGGCGGATCTTGTTCGCCGGTTGCCCTGGGAATGGACGATCTGGACCTGCCACCAGGATAGCCCCGATGCGCGCGGCATTGACGTAGCGGTATTGTATGCGCAAGACCGCTGGCGACTGGATTCGATCGACTTTCTGCACGCCTCCGATGTGATCGGAAGCCGAGACATGGTCTACACGGCCTTTAGCCATCGGCAAACAGGCCAGACATTATCGGGTTTTTGGGTCCACTTGCCCAGCCAACGGGACCCGCGAATTGCTCAGCGCCTTCGCGCTTTGGATCCCGTGTGGTCCTACCCCACCGTGGACTTCTTAATGGGCGACCTCAATAGCCATCCCGAGGGACTCTTGGGCGCCACCCTCCAGGAACATCATTGGTCTTGTATGCCCAGTCATATCCAGTGGGGCACCTATGCCTTTGGATCTCGATGGAGCTTTTTGGACAGTGGATGGCTGCACAAGTCCTCCAAATGGCAAGGGAAAATGCATGCTATCCCCTTCGGAATCAGGGATTACGGAGATCGCCTCCCCTCTATCCAAGCCACCTTTTACGCAGGGATATATTGCGGCGGCGCATCGGACCACCTCCCTCTTCGATTCACTTTATGGACGAGCGAGCCTTTGCCGTACATTTATCCTTCTAATTAGACCCTCTAGGTACCATGAAAAAGTTTCTCCTGTTTTCACTTGCCGCACTGGCCTTGGCTAGTTGCACCAAGAACGAGCCAGATCCCACGCCCGAAAAGTATATCACCGATGACTTGGTGGTAACCGAAGATCAAAAGGCGTTTCTCATTGAAACCACCGGCACATGGTGCCAGTATTGCCCCAACGGCACGGCCTTGATGCTCAAAGAATCGCGCAAATACAACGTCAACGGCGACAGCAACATCCGCGTGATTGGTTTTGCGTCCCACACGGGAGACCCCCTGGAGACTCCCGTTCAGACCCTTATAAATGCCACCTTCCCTACGAGTGGCGTACCCAACTTCTATGTCAACAACGCCGATGCGGGTCAGAGCATTTCAGGCCCCACTGCGGCGGCCTTGAGCGGCACCCCCGTCGTGGGTGTGGCCCACGTCACGCATGAGAATGCGTCCGGCGATACGGTCATCGTCGATGTGAAAGTGCAATTCTTCGAGGACAGCAAAAACACGTCCTACTTCGTTCAATCCTACTTGCTGGCCACAGGCATCGAAGCCCGTGAATACACGGTCAACGGCATGCCCGTCAACCTCAATCAAGTTTCATCCGTACCCATTGTCACCACCGGTTCTGGAACGACGCCCACTATCTGGGCTGCAGATACTGTAGGTAAGAAATCCGGCGACATTTACACCCATGACCACATTCCTGTGGTTCAGGGCGTGACGGACTTCCAGTGGGGCGTCACTTTGGATACGGTCAACCCCTTGGGCCGTTCGTACTTCAAAGGCGACATCTTCGGCTCAAAGTACACACCCATCCAAATCAAGCTCCCCAAAGTACTCCCTGCTGTTCCGGGTGTGGAGTATGAGGTGGTTACCATTATCTGGTCTGAGCGCTTTGACGGCACGGCTGGCGTACTCTTCGTCAACGGGTACGAAGGACTTTAAGCGGTTCTCCTTGAAAAGTTCAGCGCGCCCCCCGGGGCGCGCTTTTTTTTGCCCTACTTTCCCGGGGCGGCGTGGGCGGACCAGACATAGGTTTTCCATCCTGAATCCGCGGACTCCCAGGCGAGAGTGGGCCGGAAACCGAGGACATAGAGCACGGCCGAGGCGCCTTTGTTTTCAGGATGGTGCTGGGCCCAGATTTCCGGGATATTCTGGTGCATCGCCCACTTCATAATAGCCTGGCCCGTAGCCCTTGCATGCCCTTGATTCCAATACCGGTAGTGCCATCGAAAACCGAGGTCGATTCGGCCATCCGATTGCCGCAAGCCGGCCCAGCCCAGGAGGGCCCCGTCCGACTTCCGTTTTACCAGCCAACGACCAAATCCAAAATCCGAAAAATGCGTGTAGCAGCGCACCAAGGCTTCGGCCTCTGCGACATCTAGAAAAGGCAAATCCCCGGTCCAGCGAAGGACACGGGGATCTGCGTTGA
>DNWN01000155.1 GCA_003507115.1 Cryomorphaceae bacterium
CCCGGGCGACACCTTGGCCATCCACGCGGCCGCCAATGCCAACGCGACCTTGAACCTATACGACAACGGGGTATTGGTGGCTTCTGATACGGCGGCCCAGCACCTCCACCACGACTTGGTGGTGACAGGCAATGGGCAGCACCTTTTGGAATTTGTCGCCTTCGACGGCACCTCCACGGCGCGCGATACGGTCTACTACTTTGGCAATCCCAGCCAGGTGGTCCAAAATCCTCCCGCAGGCATGGTCGATGGCATCAATGCCTTGAATGATTCCACGGTTTTGCTCCAGCTGCACGCGCCCGATAAGGACTTTGTGTATGTCTTGGGGGACTTTAACGGTTACTTGCCCGATTCGGCCTACTACATGCACAAGTCGGTGAATGGGGAGAAGTTTTGGCTGGTGCTGCATCTTCAAGCGGGCCAAACCTACACCTACCAGTACTGGATCGACGGGCTGATCAAAGTGGCGGACCCCTATTCGGAATTGATTTTGGACCCCTACAACGACGGAAACATTCCCGCCGCGACCTGGCCCAATCTGCCCAGCTATCCCACCGGCCTAACGACAGGGCATTGCACGTTGCTGCAACCGGGAAAGCCCGAATACACCTGGAAGAACACCACCTTCCAAGCCCCAGACCGCACCGATTTACGCATCTACGAATTGCTGGTGCGTGACTTCAGCAGTCAGCGCAACTACCAGATGATTCTGGATACGCTGGACTATTTGGAGCGTTTGGGCATCAACGCCATCGAATTCATGCCCAACAACGAGTTCGAAAACAACGAAAGCTGGGGCTACAACCCCTCCTACCACATGGCCCTGGACAAGTACTACGGCACGCCCGAGAAGTACAAAGAGCTTATCGACAGTTGCCACAGCCGAGGCATTGCGGTGATCATGGATATGGTCTTCAACCACGCCTATGGCCAGAGCCCGCTCGTGCAGATGTACTGGGATGCCACCCAAGGCAAGCCCGCGAGCAACAACCCCTGGTTCAATGCGGATTGCCCGCACCCCCCGTATTGCTGGGGCAATGACTTCAACCACGTCGCGGTGGCCACCCAGAATTTCATGGACCGCGTGAACACGTATTGGTTCCAGGAATTCAAGATTGATGGCATTCGGTACGATTACACCAAAGGCTTCACCAACAATGGCAATGCCGGATGGGATGTCACGCGCCAAAATTTACTCAAGCGCATGGCGGATACCATTTGGGCCGTCAACCCCAACGCCTACGTCATTTTGGAGCACTGGGGCGACAACAACGAAGAAAAACTCTTTTCCGACTACGGCATGATGCTGTGGGGAAATTCGACCTACAACTTCCGCCAAGGCGCCCAAGGCTACCTTCCCGGCAGCAACTTCGCCTACGGCATCCACAAGCAGCGCGGATGGAACGATGCCCACCTGATTAGCTACACAGAGAGCCACGACGAAGAGCGTTTGATGTACGACGTGCTGACCTACGGCAATTCTTCGCCCCAAGGCTACAAGACCTATGTGTTGAATACGGCGCTGCGTCGTTCGGAACTGGCGAATGTTTTTGCCTTCACCATTCCCGGCCCCAAAATGATTTACATGTTCAACGAATTGGGCTACGATCAATCCATTGACAACCCCTGCCGTATCTGCAATAAGCCGCCCAAGTGGGGCTACCAGCAAGTGCCCGAGCGCCGACGCCTCTACGACGTCACCGCGGCGGTCATGCAGCTCCGCAAGCAAGCGCCCGCCAGCTTTGAAGGCAGCAATTTTACCTACAACCTGGGGGGTGCGGTCAAGCGCATCAACCTACAGGACTCCACCATGAATGTCAATGTGATTGGCAACTGGGATGTGGTGCCGCAAAACGGCATTCCCAACTTCCCGCACACGGGTACCTGGTACGAATACTTTACAGCGGATTCCGTTGAGGTGCTCGATCCCTTCATGAGCTTCGCCTTGGAGCCCGGCGAATACCGCATCTACACGGACGTGAAGCTGCAGCAGCCCAGCATCACCTTGGGCGAGGAGGAGTTCTTACCCCAAGCGGGTCTTCAGGTCTATCCCAACCCTGCAAGCGATGCGGCGCTGGTCGTTTCGCCCACCCCAGGTGTGCTTCGTGTGATGGATCTTCAAGGCCGCGAACTCTTCCAAGTTCAGGTCGAAGCGAATATTCCCCGCGAGGTAAATTTGACCGGCTTGGCCCAAGGACTCTATGTGGTCCGCCTGGGCGATGATGTCCAACGAATCCAAATTCTGCGATGAGCCAAGGAACGCGTTCATTCGGGGTGCTCGCCCTAATCCTGTGGGGTCTGGGCGCCTGGGCACAACCCACTTATCTGCTCCGTCCCCACCGCGAAGTGCCCATCGGGCTCTCCCTGGCAGGAATGGGGGCGTTCAACCTCTGGGCAGCCCCGGCTGTGACGGGCTTTACGCTGGCCGAACTTGACGCACTGGAGCCCACGCACATTCCCGCTTGGGACCAATGGGCCCTGGGACGGTGGAATGAAGAGGCGGGCCACCGGTCGGACTACCTCTTTTATGGAGCAGCGCTTTGGTCGTCTGCGACAGTCCTGCTGCCGGCGTTGAACGAAGGGCGTTGGCAAGCGAGCCTTCCCACGGCGGTCATGTGGGTGGAGATGAATGCCCTGACCTTGGTGGCGACGGATCTCACCAAGAACTTGGTGACCCGTCCTCGGCCTTTCACCTATTACTCCGACGCTCCACTGGAGGCCCGCATGGAAGGGGATGCGCGGAAGTCTTTTTTTTCCGGGCATACCAGCATGACGGCCGCCAATAGCTTTTATGCAGCCAAGGTTTTTTCCGACCTCTACCCCGATTCTAAAATGAAGCCCTGGGTTTGGGCCGCCGCCGCGGTGATCCCGGCGGTCACGGCGCAGCAGCGCATGGCAGCAGGCAAGCATTTCTTGAGCGATGTGGTCGTCGGCTACGCCGTGGGAGCCCTTATCGGCTGGGGGATCCCTCAGTGGCATCTTCAGCGCTGAGCGGGAGCCAATAAACGGGGCGTTCATCCTTTCGTACAAGTATGGGGAGGTGATATATTTCACCGGCTTCGAGCGTGAATGTGGTGGCCGGAACCTCCACGATCCATCCCTGTGCGGGGCGAGTTACTCGGGTGGGCCAATGATACTGGCCGGGGGGCAAGTGGGATTTCCATTGGTGGCTACCGCGCAATAGGTGCAATGCATACCGCCGTCCCTCAGAATCCAGCACATGGAGTGGTAAGACAGGGTGATCTACCTCGCCGTGCGTCAAAATATGGAGTTGCGGTGGTGCGGAGGGTGTCTCGATAAAAGTGCGCGGAGAAGTTCGGCGCCAAGTCCATGTGTGATGGATGCGCAGACTTCCTTGGCCGCGGCGGTACGTCGCCTCCACCCCTTTCCACCGGATTTCGACATGAGGTCCCGCCACATTTTGCCCCACTCCCACCCAGCCCTGATGGCGCTCCAAAGGAAGGCCTATGCTCCAACGCCGAAACATGGCCCGATCGCTCCATTGCATATGCCCGCTGAGGCCTTTGCGACCGCGGTAATGGTAGGCGATCCAACTAGGCCACGGGGCTGGGGCCACGGAAAAAGATAGACTGTGCTCCCGCCAGGGCAAGCGTCCGAGGGTCTGGAGATGGAGGCCTCGCTTGGAGTGCATTTCACTGAACTCGACATAACGACCGCGGTGCTCAAAACGCAATCGAGAACTCGACCAGCTTGGATTCCCGCTGAGGATGAATTGTGCACGATACACGCGTAGCATGCTCTCCCATCGCCCGGGGGCGAGTCGCATGCGGGCCTGGGTTTGTAGCCCCTGCCATCCGAGATACGAGAGTCCTTGAGGAGCCAAGCCATAGGACCATCGAGCCCACTGTCCTTCCAGCCTTAGTCCCTGAGAACTCCAAGAAGCTTGGCTGAACACATGTCCGGGTTGTCCCGTCCACTGAAACCAGCGAAAATCGGGACCTACATACGCCAGAAACCCCCCGATGGAGGAAGTACGGTGCAGACTGTGCCCTGGTCCCAAAGGAGTTTGTCCCAAATGGACCTGGACTCGAGGGTCTTCCCACGACAGGCCACTGCGTTGCCCTCCAAGGCGGAAGGCGGCTGCGGGGATCCATTGGGCCCGAAAGACACCTGCTTCCGTTTGTAGTCTGAGCCCGCCTCCCGAGTGTAGGGTCAGGCCAAGGACCCAAAGCTGCGCCCAAGTTCCCCATTGAATCGGACTCATGGCCGCTTGCAGCCAATCTGATAGCCGCGTGAATCCCGAGCGACCACATATGACGTTCCGTGAGGAAGAGGCTGAGACACCGACGTTCCAAAGGGCGTCAAAAAGAGGTCAAAAGGAGCTTGAATGGCCTCGCCGAGGGTCCCATACGCTTGTACTTGGGCGCTCCAGAAGTCAGGGCCCACCATCTGCCATGTTAAGGTGTTACCCCAATCCGCCCGAACATCTCTTTCCGGCGAGGTAGTGAGGCAGCCTCGAAATAGGGAAATAGCGTAACGGATTTGGGTTTGCACCGTCCAAGTACCCATTTCGGCCCTAGCCTGTGGGAGCGTCGAGTAGACCCATACCCGGACGGCTTGTGAACTACTGTCGGCATCCAACCAATGGTAGGGGATGGCCGCCCGCTGCCCGGCTTCGAGAATCCACTCCGAGGGAATCGCAATGTGAGGGTGCTCCACAGGATGTTCGACCTCCAAAAAGACCCTGACCGCGGAGTCCAGGGTGTTGGCCACCACGATTTCTCCGAGGCTTGGGTCACCACAGGGATGAAAATGGGCAAGTCCATTGATAACGCTGATTTGTGCGCGGGCTGCCCAGGAAAGTAAAAGGAGGAGGGCGCCGAGGCGCCCTCCTGTTCCAAGGGAAATCATGCTTAGCTATTCGAAATCGTATAGCGCAAGGTGATCATGCCCGAGGAGGCAGCATCCAAATTTTGGGTCGCAAAATTCAGGGCATACTGAAGCAATACGCCATCCCCTGGAGCATCACCCGTGTAGGCACTTTGGATGCCTGAGATCAGCGTTCCCGTGCCATTGCTCGCTGAAAAAGTGATGGGTGCTCCGGTGCCCATCGTCCCTGTGCCATTCAAGCTGGGGCTGACGGTCAACTGCACTCCAGAGGGAAGGCTTCCCCCAATGAGGTCGACATCCACTTGCCGCACATTGTCGGGACTCGCACCCTTCACCGAGGTAAATTGCATATAAGTGGATTGGGACGCTACGCTGGGAAAGGCTTGGCCTGGAATAGCGGGTGCTTGTACGTGGAAATTCATGACACCTGCAGGACTTGCATTCGCATCCACGATGCGGATCATGGCGGCTTCGTCGACGGTGAAGTCGACATCATGCGCAGCGGCAGTCTGACTCCAGGCAGGGAAAGAAAATGCCATGGGAGCAGCGAGGAGATAAGGCCAATAGGGCTTTTGGGAGTGAATCATTTTCAAGGTGTTTTTTTAAAAGGTTTATAACATGCTTGGCCAAAGCATGACAAACCTCCGCCACGACCTAGGGTGGATTCGGGAGAAAACGGCTAGGAATCGGGATTACCTGTTTGACTCGTGTTGGGCGAGGAGTCGGAAGAAGGTGGCACGGCTAACCCCTAAAAAAGCGGCCAATTGATTTCGCGTGAGGGTCTTGACTAGCCACGGTTTCTCCATTAAAAGCCATTCGTAGTGCTTTAAGGGGCTGAGATGCAATAAATTCAGGAAGTGAGCTCGAACTTGGGCTAAAAGATGTTGTTGGAGGACAAAAAAAACTTCGTCAAATCCGGGCTCTTCAAGCAATTCCTTCAAATCGTTCCCCTCCATCTTCATCATTAAAACGGGAGTCATACAGCGGTAGGCGGTTTTGGATGGTAGCCTCGTGGTGTGACGTTGAAGGTTGAAAACAAAATCTCCCGGACCATAAACATTGGGTACGGTCAAGGAATTTTTTTCATCTTCTCCGATTTCTGCGATGGTTCCCCGAAGAATAAAGTGCAAATGACGAGACGCATCATCCTTTCGAATGATCTCCTCCCTCTTCTGTGCGAGAATGGGGAGGCTGAAGGCCGAGCAAAATCGTTGAATCCGCTCTTCGGGCACCTGGATTCGGCCAGAAAACTTGGAAAAAAGCAAAACGAGTGATTCGCGATCATTCATGATGCCAGGTGTTTAAAACTCGAAAAAGTGTAGAGCGAGAGAGATCCAAATATCCCGCCAACTCATCGCGGGTAATAAAGGACAGGAGACTTGGGTTCTCACCAAGGGCTTTTTTAAGTCTTTCAGCGGGCCGCAGAAGACTCAAATCCCATGTTCGTGAGCGATATAATTTAATATCTAGAGCGGTCAAATTATTGGCCAGTTTATAGCCCAGACCATACTCCGCGGTTATTTGCTGGACATTCATCCCTGAAATACCATAAATTATGCTCTCTTTAATGCAGCGCATTGAACTATCTGTCTTTGCTCCCAAAAGAAAGGAACTCTCAGACCAAAAAAGAGAATTTGGAGGGATGATTCGAATGCAATTTTCCTTGCCTCCGCGTGCAGAAAATTCGGCGAGGACACCGTGTTCGTTGAAGTAAAGAGTAGGCTTCTCCTCATCCAGGGACCAAACATTTTTCCCCTTGGAAATATGTTGAATAAATTGGAATTCACCGACTAAGGCCTGAATGCCAATATCCACCTCGTCCCCCGGGTTCCCATATAACTCACTGAGTCGCTGAAAAATATGCGTATTCATCCATCCGAAATCTACTCCGGAGGAACCACTTAGGAGTCACCAAAATGATTCAAAGAATTCGCTTTACTGCGCTAATTCAGGAGGCGTCTGCCTGAACGGGTACGGGTCCTGAAAGCCAAGCGCGCAAATGCCAACGATTGAAGCGATAAAAGTCCTGCATTCCTTGCTCCACGTCTTGAATTAACCGAGGGGGGGAGACCCTCAAGTCGACTTCGATAATTGGGTGTTGCAATGCATTCCATAAATGCTTGAATAGGTGCGGTATAAAGCCCGCCTTCAGATCGTGGAAATACGGAATTTCTTCGGAATGATATCGGATGGAATAAAACACCACGGGCACTTCGTTTCGCATCGCTTCGACAAAGAGGCCAGGTTTAACAGGATGAATATCGTGAGAGCCGGAAGTGCGACCTTCTGGGCACGCGAAAATGCTCAAGCCAGCGCGTATGCGCGTGACAATTTCTTCACGAATTTTCTTTCCTGCTTCCGGAGAATGTCGGCGAACCCAAATGGTATTGAGCCCTTGACCTAACCACCCTACCAAGGGCCAGTTTTTGAATTGGTCTGCCACGATCATCACCGCGGGCCGGTGTCCGATGTTGAAGAAAATATCGTAGTACGAAGGGTGGTTACACATAATCATGGCGGGATCTTTGGGGAGATTGCCAATGATATGCAGCTTGATGCCTAAGACTTTATGGATGACGAACATTCCTCTGCGGTGCACGTTGAATGCCATTTGGCTTCCAAAAAAAAGTCGAGTCAGAGGCACGGCCACGCTTATGCCAGTCATCAACAATGTGAAGCTGCAAATGCGAAGAAAAGCGCGTAGGTGGGAAAGCATAAGGGAAATTAGACTTTTCCGATGAATTTGGACCTATGAAGGCCGAATTCGGTAATCATTTCAGGCCATAAGTCCTCAAAAATTGCCGCGAGCTTGGCATGTGCTTCCCTGAGCGCCTCCGCTCCCTCCGCCATGGGATTTTCACGGGAAAAGCGCTGACTCATTTGACGCAGTACGCGATCCACTCCATCAATTTCGGCATAGCCCACGAGCCATTTCCCACGGATCATGGCTTCTATTATGCGGGGTGCATCGGGGTGAAAAACGGGGGCATGAGCCGCCAGCGTTTGATGGGCATGCTCTGCAAATTCGGGGAGGACGAATCCGTCCGTATGCCGTGCGAAGTCCAAAGCCAGAAAGTGGTCCCAAAACACATCGAGTAGCACGCCTCGAAACAACCCAAATCGCGCATCTATGAGTTGCTTGGCCTCGCGAATGAGGGGATGCTGATCGGTGAAGTGGTCAATGCGTCGATGAAGAAGGACGCCCTGGGCGTAGTCCGCCTCAAGGGATTTCCACGAGGAACCGCGCACGCGGTCCGCAAAGAAATTGCCCGCCATGATTTTCTCTCCGCCGGGAGAGAGCACCAGGTGGGCCAGAAAATTCACGCTTGATTAAAGAGCTCGAAGGTGTAGCTCTCCATAATAGGATTGGCCAACATTTTTTGGCAGGCGATGTCCACTTTTTCCGTGGCTTCCTCCTTGCTGGTGGCTTCAATCTCCAGGGTGATGTGCTTGCCAATGCGCACGTTGCTGATTTCGGACAAGCCGATGTTGCCCATGCTTTGTCCTACCGTTTTCCCTTGGGGGTCGAGGAGGGCTTTGAGGGGCATGACGTCAATTTCGGCGCGGAATTTCATGAGGCAGTAGGTTTGAATACCCGGTTTTCGAGGGTAGAAAATACAAGGAGCAAAGGTATGATGAATGCAAAGGCGGCCACTTGAAAAATTATCAACAGGGCCACGGAAAGCAGGGCGAAAAAGATTCGGCTGGCCAAAGCGGCGCCTCCACGGGGCATATCCTTAAAACTCATGATGGGCCAAGGGCTATTGAGCGTGTAGGTGCTATAAGCCGTCACGCCTCCGAATACCACATAGGCCATGGCGCCCTCCGGTTTGGGCAGGACAGCCGCTTCCATGGCCCACACGACCCCGAGTAAAAACAGGGCATTGGCGGGCGTGGGCATCCCTATAAAGCCTTGGCTGCCAGCGAGGCCCAGATTAAAGCGTGCCAAGCGGTAAATCGAAGCGAGGGTGGGGGCTAAGCCGATCAAAGCAAACCACCAGGGTAAAAAGGCCATGCCGGCATGGAACCAGAGCAAGCCGGGAACAACACCAAACGTGATGGCATCCGCGAGGCTATCCAATTGCACACCCATGGCGCCGTCTGTGCCCAATTTTCGGGCCGCCCATCCGTCGAGCAAATCAAAAAAGAGGGCAAGCCCCATGCAGTAGGTCAGGGACTCTAAATCCATGATGCGCAAGAAGGTCAGGGCCAGGCAGCCCATGAGGGCGTTGCCGAGGGTGAGGGCGTTCGGAATCCATCGCATAAATCCAAAGGTAGCCGTACTTTTAACTCCATCCATGAAGAAGCTCATTTTTGCCGTTGCCACGGCCCTTTTGCTCAGTGTTTTTTGGCCCGGTGTGTGGGGCGTGGAGACGCAGCCGTTCACATTTTCCTGGCTCTTTGCGCTGGTGCCCATGCTGGCGCTGGAGCGATCCATTCGCCACGATGCCTTGGGGAAGAAAGGCTGGCGGACGTTTGGCTATGCCTGGTTGAGTATGGGATTGTTCAATGCGGGCACCACGTTTTGGGTGTGGAATGCGCATTGGTCGGGGGTGGTGGCCACGGTGCTGATCAATGGCGGCCTCATGGCGGCGGTTTGGACCCTGTACGCATGGGTAGCCCGAGTGCATTCCCAGCGCCTAGGCTATTGGGCCTTGGTCAGCGGGTGGTTGGCGCTGGAAGTATTCCACGAGAATTGGGCCTTCAGCTTCCCGTGGTTGGATTTGGGGCATGTTTTTGCGGCGACCCCAGGCGCCATTCAGTGGTATGAATACACGGGCCACCGCGGGGGAACCGTTTGGTTGCTTGTTTCCAACATCGTTTTCATCGAGACGTGGTACAAGACCAAGGATGCGGAAGGCCGAATCGGCTGGTCCTCCTGGAAATCCATGCTCCGATCGCCCCTTCCGTATGTGTGGGGGCTTCCCTTGGTGCTAAGTTTGGGCATTTGGTCGGGGCTGAACACCGAGGATGAACGCTTCATTTGGGCCACCTACGTGCAGCCCAATGTGGATCCCTACAC
>DNWN01000068.1 GCA_003507115.1 Cryomorphaceae bacterium
ATCAAAGAAGCCAAAGGGGCCGACGTTCGCGCCATTGTCGTGGGCAACAAAGTGGTGGCCGCGTATAAGCGTCAAGGTAAAGAGGGCGAATTCCGCTCTAACTTGCATGCCGGAGGCCATGGTCTACCCATTAAACTCAAGGCCAGCGAAAAAAACGCTGCCATCTTGGCAGCGAAAGCGCTGGGCTTAAAAGTAGCCGGTGTGGATCTGCTCCAAAGTGAGCGCGGGCCGCTGATCCTCGAAGTCAACTCCTCGCCTGGCTTAGAGGGGGTCGAACGCACCACCGGCATCGACGTCGCCGGCGCCATTATTCAGTACATGGAAGAGAACTACCAGCTTTCGCAAGTGAAAACCAAAGACAAAATCGGGGCCTAATGCACACCTTTTGGGGTTCAGTCGATGGAACGCTGCTTCGATTAGATCCGGAGGAAATTCCGCACGCCCTCAAAGTGTTGCGCCTGCAGCCCGGGGACGCATTGCACGTCTTGGATGGCTCCGGCAACCGCTACACAGGCACCGTGGCCCGTGCTCATAAAAAAGAGGTCATCGCCGAACTCCAGGAGACCCATTATGACTTTGGAGCTGTTTCGGGGCATTTGCACCTAGCCATCGCGCCCACCAAAAATGTGGACCGAATGCATTTCTTCCTGGAAAAAGCGGTCGAAATGGGGATTCACGAAATTACCCCCTTGGTGAGTTTTCACTCGGAGCGCCGACACTGGAATGCCGAGCGCGCGGTGCGTGTAATGAAGGCCGCCTGCACGCAAAGCCATAAAGGAAAACTCCCTGTGCTCCACCCCCTTCAGAGTTTAGAGGACCTCATCAAACAAACCGACGCGACCCGCATTCAAGCGTGCATGGCCACCTGCTTGGAGGCCCCGAAAGAATCCTGGGTGGAGATCTTGAAGGCCCAACCTGAGCGCCCTGCCCTTTTGTGCATCGGGCCGGAAGGCGATTTCTCGCTGGCGGAATGGGAGCATGCGCAGCAAGCGGGATTTCAGCACGTACACTTGGGGGCCCATCGCCTTCGGACGGAAACGGCCGGCCTGTATGCGGTGGCGGCGTTTGCCCAACGTGGCCTTTAAGCGATCCGGAGTATTATAAACACTTACTTCAATTCAAAGCAAAGAAACTCCTCATCTTCAATGGGTAAGCTTTGTAGAAATTGCGTTGTTATCTCGATTTCATCGGCAAGTACCCGGTCGCCTTTTGCTGCCGGTACCCAGGCGCGGTACGCGTCGACGAGGCCAGACAGAATGGGTCCCGCCTCCCGCCCCGAATGATCCAAGGCGCGGGTTCCCGCCATCCATTCCATAGCCAGGATGGTCCAAACCCGCTCCATGACCTCCACCGCGTGCACGGCCGCAATGCTCCCCATGCTGACATGGTCCTCTTGGCCGGCGCTGGAATCGATGCTATCGGTGCTGCTGGGGTGCGAAAGCACCTTATTTCGGCTCACCAGGGAGGCCGCGGAATACTGTAAAATCATGATTCCACTCTCCGTGCCGGGCTTGTGCGCCAAAAAGGCGGGCAAGCCCCGCTTTCCGAGGCAGAGCTGATTGATGCGGCGTTCAGAAATGCTGCCCCATTCACACAAGGCCATTTTGCCATAATCCAGGGCCAAGGCCAAGGGCTGGCCGTGAAAATTGCCCGCCGAAATGACTTCGCCCCCATCCGTGAACACCGTAGGATTGTCGGTCACGGATTCAGCCTCGCGCATCATGACGTCCGTCACATGGGCCCACACATCGTTCGATGCCCCGTGGACTTGCGGAATGCAGCGGAAGGAATAGGGATCTTGGATATGGTCCTTGATGGGGACAAAGGCGGGGCTGTCCTGCAGAAAGTCCCTGACACGCGCTGCCACGAGGGCCTGACCGCCATGAGGACGTACCGCGTGAATGCGGGCGTCGAATGGAGCCGAACACCCATCAAAGCCCACGATCGAAGCAGAAGCCACCACATCGGCTAGGTAGGACAACCTGCGTGTTTGGACCGCCAACCAGAGGCCATGAGCCAGCATGAACTGGGTGCCGTTGATGAGTGCCAATCCTTCTTTGGGCCCGAGTACAATTGGCTGGAGTCCTTTGAGGCCCAACGCTTCCGCGCCCGTCAGCGATTGCGCCCCCACCCGAGCGCGCCCCTCGCCCATCACCACAAGGGTTAAATGCGATAGCGGGGCCAAATCCCCGGAAGCCCCCAAGCTACCCATCGAAGGAACTTCCGGCAGGATGTCGTGGTCCAATAAGGCATTCAGGGCTTCCACCGTGGACCACTCCACAGCCGAAAAGCCCTGGCACAGGGCCTTGATTTTCGTCGCGAGCATCAAGCGCACGATCTCCGCGGAAACCAGCGGACCTGTTCCCACGGCGTGGCTGCGAATCAAATTGGCTTGCAGGGCCTGCAATTCTTCCCCGGGTATGATCGTCGTGCACAGGGATCCAAAGCCCGTATTCACCCCATACATCACATCCCCGCGCTCTACCCGCGCCATCAGGGCCTGCCGGTTGGCCACGACACGCTGCTGGCTGTCCGAATCGAGGGCGATGCGCGCCTTTCCATCGGCCAAGGCGTGCCAATCGCCAAGAGACCAAGCGTGCTGTAGAGAGAGGGCCGTACGTTTCATGAAATGAGGGTCAAGGGTTTCAACAAAAATAGGTGCTCTGTTGTTAGAGCCGTATGCAACATCCCATCTTAGTTATTGGACACCGCCATGGAATTGGGCGGGCCATCGCCGAACAGCTTTGCCACGCAGGGCATACCGTCCTGGGGGTCTCTCGCGAAGCCGTGGACTACCAGCATTCTCATTTGACCTCCTTGACCTCCTCGGCGGAAGATCTCACCGCTGAACACCTTCCGGAAGCCCTCTCGGGCGTGGTTTACGCTCCAGGGAGCATCAACCTCAAACCATTTAAAAGCCTGAAACCGGCGGATTTCTTGGCCGATTTTGAAGTCAACGCCTTGGGTGCTGCGCGCATCCTCCAACTCGCGGAAAAAGCCCTGAAGGCCGGACAAGGGTCCGTGCTGTTATTTAGCACGGTCGCCGTCAGCCAAGGCATGCCTTTCCACGCCAGTATTGCGATGGCCAAAGGGGCCGTAGAAGGACTTACCCGCAGTTTGGCCGCCGAATGGGCCCCGCATGTTCGGGTCAACTGCATCGCTCCGTCCTTGACAGACACCCCCTTAGCGGCCAAGCTGCTCGGAAACGAGGCGCGCGCTGCGGCCGCGGCCGAGCGCCATCCGCTCAAGCGGGTGGGAACGGTCGCAGACATCGCCGAAATCGCCTGCACCCTGCTGCGTTCCACATGGATTTCCGGCGAAGTCATGGGCGTCAATGGCGGAATGGGGCGATTGCGCACGGCATGAGCCTGAGCGAGTGGACTACCTCCGAATGGAGCCATTGGCCACGCCATCAACGGGGGCATTTCTTTAATTCCCTCTACGGGGCTCGCATCGTCCCCCTTCTGGTGACAGAAGGGCAGGTCTGGAACGCGGCACCCATGTCCCAAATTCTCCATGTCGGTGCGGATCCCGCCCGCGTAGGTATCCTACTCCGTCCAGAAACCTCGGGTCACCAGACGCGAAAGAATTTGGCCCAAAAACCCTGGGCGAGCCTCCATGCCATGCCCGCGGACCATGTAGACCAGGTGCACCAGGCAAGTGCTGCCTACGACGAGGACACCTCTGAGTTGGACCGCCTGGGCTGGGCCTATGAGGGCTGGCCGGGCTGGCCGGTAGCCTATCTCCCGGAAGCGGGATGGAGCCTCGCGCTCGAAGTGCATGAAATCCATGAACTGTCCAACGGCACAGCGCTGTACGTCTTTGACATTCACGCCGTGCGCGCGGTGCACGATCCCCTCCCGTCCGGACACTGGGTGGATAGCGCCTCCCTATTGCACAGTATCGGACTGGACCAATACGGCCAAGCACACATATTGGGCGGTCCGCGGCCCTACGCAAAGCCATGAAAAAAGCGGACCTGCCCCAAAAGATGTGTCCCGTTTGCCAACGCCCTTTTTCGTGGCGAAAAAAATGGGAGCGGGATTGGGAAAACGTGA
>DNWN01000060.1 GCA_003507115.1 Cryomorphaceae bacterium
TGTTCTTTGCCTTGGTCTTGGTAGGCTACCAGGTGGTTCACCGTAAAATGGCCTTGCGCAATAGCTATCTGTTCCTGATTTCCCTGTATTTCTATTACAAAACGAGTGGTTCTTTCTTTCTGCTCTTGTTGTTTTCAACCTCCGTTGATTACTATGTCGGGGCGTGGTTGGCCCAAACCCATACTGAATGGAAACGCAAAGCGTGGGTAGCCGTCAGCGTCCTCACCAACTTGAGCGTCCTATGCTACTTTAAATACCCCTATTTCTTCGCCGAATTCTTAGCAGATGGATTTGGGATACTCTGGGAGCCGGTTCCGCACTATGCCTTGTGGAGCAATGCCTACTTGGGGACGGACTTTGTGGAAGACCGTATCCTACTGCCCGTCGGGATTTCCTTTTACACCTTCCAATGTTTGAGCTACACCATCGACATCTACCGCCGTCAAATTGAGCCGGTCCGGAGAATGGCCGATTTTGGTTTCTATGTCAGCTTTTTCCCTCAGCTGGTCGCAGGACCCATAGTTCGGGCTTCCGAGTTTGTTCCCCAGCTTTACAAGGAATACAAAGTAACTCGCGCGGTCTTCGGCATGGCCCTCTTTTGGATTATCAATGGGCTGCTTAAAAAAATGATTCTCGCCGATTACATTGCCAGCAATTTTGCAGATCGTGTGTTTGCCCAGCCGACCCTGTATAGTGGACTCGAATGCCTTTTAGCCCTCTTTGCCTATTCCTTGCAGGTCTACGCGGATTTTAGCGGCTATACGGATGTCGCGATTGGGGTGGCCATGTTGATGGGCTTCACCTTGACGACGAACTTCAATTCACCCTATAAAGCCCTGTCGGTTTCCGACTTTTGGCGCCGTTGGCACATTTCCTTGAGCACCTGGCTGCGGGACTACTTGTACATTCCTCTGGGGGGCAACCGCCAAGGCTCGTTCGCTTCCTACACCATTGTCTTTTTGGCCCTTTTTGTGATCAGCATGCTGGCCGAATCCTTCTGGGTTCCCGTCTCTCTGGCTGGGGCCATCCTCTTCGTTTTTCTTCTGACCCGCGTGTGGGGGCCCTTCCGTCGTTGGTTGAACACCAACATCAACGTCATGCTCACCATGCTTCTAGGTGGATTCTGGCACGGTTCCTCATGGAATTTTGTGACCTGGGGGGGGCTCAATGGCTTGGGCCTGGTGGTCTACAAGCTTTGGGCCAAAGTACGCCCTTGGTCGCCCCGCCATTCGTGGATCGGCCGGGCGTTTGGCTTGATCACGACGCTGACCTTCATTACACTCACGCGGGCGTGGTTCCGTGCCCCGGGATGGGACGAAGCCCTCAGCATCTTGCACCGAACTTGGTCTGCTATGGACTGGGGCTTGGCAGACGACATTGTGCTGGGCTTTTGGCGTCCATTAGGGGTGATGGTCCTGGGATATCTCATCCATTGGATACCAAGCCGATTCAAGACGCGCTATCGGGATGCATTCGCGCAAGCGCCCATCGTCCTCCAAGGCTTTTTGGCGCTCATAGCCGTCTTGGTCATTTACCAATCACTTACGGCGGATAGCCAGCCATTTATTTACTTCCAATTCTAAGAACCTTCGAGGTAAGCAAGCCATTGGTTGCTCGCAGGATCGGGGGCTTCCGCGCGACGAATGGCTTCCACATAGCCGCGATAAAAGGTGGCCAGTCGAAGCGTCTTCCGCGCGTAGTGCGCCCCAGGACCTTTCGCCACCTGATCGACATGACCGCTCCAGAACGTGGGATCCCAGCCCTTCTTGGCTGCCTGATCTGCCGCGCGAGCGATGGGCGTGGGCCCCGTATTGTAGGAGGCGAGGATAAAGGGCAGGCGGTTTTCGGCCGGGACGCCCCGTTGTTTCCAATATTGGTCCAAAAAGCGGAGGTATTTGAGTCCGGCCTGGATATTCCGCTTGGGCTCGTACAGTTGATGGGGTTCAATCCCCAGGCGGGAGGCGGTGTTTGGAATAAGCTGCATAACCCCCACGGCCCCGGCGGGGGAGACGATGTCGCTCCGGAAGCGACTTTCGACATAGGCCAGTGCGGTTAACGTGTAGCGATCAAACCGCTCCGAATCCGTGAAGTAGGCATCAAAGGGCGAAAGTTCAATGGGCTTAAGCCAGTCGTCGTGGTAGCTGTCCCGGCCATAAAACCCTTGAATGCGGCGCGCGCGCTTGCTCGCTAAGAAGGCATCCACAGATTCGATGAGGAGGCTGTCTTTGGTCCGCCCCATCCAGCAGAAAGTCCCTTCGCCGAGGGGAACAGCGCGAAACGAAGGCTGGCTGTGCGCTTTGAGGGCCGGTAAATAGACGTCGGGAACCACCCATCCCGCTTCGTTGGCGGGGATGTGCCGCCACATCGTAGTCGCTTCGATGGTGAGGGGCAGGCTATCTGATCTTTCGAGAAATAGGGACAATTTGGGATACTCTTGGAGATATCGCAAACTATCTGACGCTCCCCATTGCACCCATTGAAAGCGACGGACAGGAATGGAAGCACGCATGCCCTCGCGTTCAAATTCAGGAATATTTCCGGCCGCCAAGTCGGCGCGCCCCACCTCAACCCACGCCAAGGCCTCTAAGGCGCTTCGGGCAAACAGCCATTCTACCTTTTGGGGGATGGCCTCTTCCCAGGCCTCCAACAGGGCGTATTCGTAGCCCTGTAGCTTCCCCTCGACCACATCCAAGCACCCGGCATCGGGAACAAAGGCGATGCGGACCGTTCCATTGTCTCGGCGATCTGCTTGATCCCATTGGGCGGTGCGGACAAAATCTAAGGGCTCGGAGGGCGAGCCCACGAAGAGGGCCGCCAACACGAAGGGATAAGACCATTTCCACCGCCAAAGCATGCGGCCAAGGTCGGTAAAATGCGGGTATCTTTGATGCCATGATGCTTGGACTCCAACTCCCCACGGATCCGCGCTGGGCCCATGCCGCGGAAGAACAGATCGAAGAAATCCTCACCGATCACGCCTACTGCGAGCAAAAAGCCGCCTCGACGGCCATCTCTCTGATGGTGACCTATCCGGAACTCAGTGATTTGGTTACGGATATGGCCTCGTTGGCGCGGGAGGAAATGAGCCATTTTGAAATGGTCCACAAGCGCATTGTCGAGCGGGGATTCGTCCTGGGCCGCGAACGCAAGGACCCCTATGTGCACGCCGTCATGAGCTTTTTCCCCAAAACGGGAGATCGCATGCTTCGCCTCGTCCATCGCCTCTTGGTCTGCGCCTTGATTGAGGCCCGGAGCTGTGAACGCTTTAAGGTGCTCTCCCAAAACATCCAGGACCCCGAACTTTCTCAGTTTTACGACCGGCTCATGGTCTCGGAAGCCAACCACTACACCCTCTTTTTGGGCTTTGCACGGAAGTATGGCGGTCGCGCCCCCGTGGATGCACTTTGGCAGGATTTGTTGGCCTTTGAAGCGGGCTTGATGGCGCAGTTCACGGACGGCCAGCGCATCCACGGCTAACCCGCCAAATAATTCCTTTGAACCGAGCCAACTAGAGGGGATTCACCCCGAACTTTGTACCATGGAAGCACAGGAATCTCTCCAACTCACGGCGCTCAATGCCGTACATGACGCTTTGGGCGCCAAAATGGTCCCCTTTGCGGGCTATCGGATGCCGGTTCAATACGAAGGAGTGAGTGTGGAACACCATGCCGTCCGAAATGGCGTCGGGGTGTTTGATGTCTCCCACATGGGCGAATTCTATGTTGAAGGACCGGATGCCTTGGCCTTTTTGCAGTC
>DNWN01000158.1:0-12045 GCA_003507115.1 Cryomorphaceae bacterium
ATACCACGTCGTCATCGTCGATGGACGCGTTCACTTCGGGGAAGCGCTTCAACGCTTCCACGCAGGCGCGGGTGAAAAAGCCCATGAAGCCGAGGCGCACGCCGTGGGCCTTTTCGAAGGCGTCCTTGTAGTTCTTGCGCATATCCATGATCGGCTTCATGTTGACCTCGTTGAAGGTGGTCAACATGGCCGTTTCGTTTTTCACGGAAACCAAACGCTGCGCCAGCTTCCGACGGAGGGCGCTCATGCGCTGGCGTGTTTCTCCACGACCAGCTACCGTAGAACCCATGGACACTTTGGCGTTGACGGCATCCTCCTTGGTGATGCGGCCGTCCTTACCCGTCCCTGAAACGTGAGCGGGAGAAATGCCTTTTTCATCCAAAATTTTCTTGGCTGCCGGACTGGGGGTACCGGTAGCATAGGTCTGTGCGGCCGGAACGGCTGCAACCGGCATAGGATTGGGGGCAGCAGCCGAAGCGGGCTTTGCGGCACCTCCCGCAGGTGCTTCTGCCGAGGTGTCAATTTTGCAGACGACTTGGCCCACCGCCACGGTGGTGCCGGGCTCCACCAAAATTTCAATCACCCCACTCATTTCAGCGGGCAATTCCAAAGTGGCCTTGTCCGAATCCACTTCCGCAATGGCTTGGTCCTTTTCGACGTAGTCGCCGGAGCTGACCAACCAGCTGGCAATTTCCACTTCAGAAATGGACTCACCGGGGGAGGGAACTTTCATGTCAAGAATCATGGGAGAGAGATTTAGCAGTCAAATGTTTTTTGAATGGTCGCATGTTGAGTATGGTGTGCCGCCTGGTGCGATCCAGATGCAGGGGCTGCAGATGCCGCGGGCGAGACGCGCTGAAGCGGCAAATCCGTGTTGGTGCGAAGGTAGGACCATGCACCCATGTTGGCAGGCTCTTCTTGGGCCCATACCAGCTTCACGTCCGATGGGTATTTAGCCAGCTCTGCCTCGAGGGCCGCTTCTGGCAAGGGATAGAGCTGCTCGAGTCGAATCAACGCCGTTTGGCTGTCCTCCCGCTTCTGGCGCTCTTCCAGCAGCTCATAGTATAGCTTGCCTGAACACAAGACCACCTTGCGAATGCCTTTGGGGTCCAAATCGTCCCCCATCACAGGCTGAAACTGCCCAGCGCTGAGCTCCTCCATCGTGGAGGTCGCCAAGGGATGACGCAACAAACTCTTGGGGCTCATGACCACCAGGGGCTTGCGGAATTTCTGATGCATCTGACGACGCAACAAATGGAAGTGATTGGCCGGCGTCGTCGTATTGCACACAAACATATTGTTCTGCGCACAGAGCTGTAAGAAGCGCTCCAATCGGGCCGAAGAGTGCTCCGCCCCCTGGCCTTCATACCCGTGGGGCAGCAAAAGCACAATGCCGTTTTGCACCTTCCACTTGTCTTCAGCGGCCGCCATAAACTGGTCAATAATGATCTGGGCACCGTTGGAGAAGTCGCCAAACTGCGCCTCCCAAATCACCAAGGTCTCTGGGCTCGCCATAGCATAGCCATAGTCGTAGCCCAGCACGGCGTACTCGCTCAAATGGGAATTGTAAATCGCAAAGCGCCCAGCTTTCTGGGGCACCTGATCGACCAGACTCACCTTCTCCTCCGAATCTTCCAATTTGATGATGGCGTGGCGGTGGCTAAACGTACCGCGCTCCACGTCTTCCCCGGAAATTCGGACGTTAAAGCCGTCCTGCAACAAGGTGCCATAGGCCATCATTTCCGCCATACCCCAATCCAGGGCATTGCGCTCAAAGGCCATCGCAGCCCTGTCGCCAATGAGGCGTACGATTTTGGTAAAGAATTTTTTGCCGTCTGGAAGCGTCGTCAGGGCCTTTGCCACTCCGTCCAGGCGCTCACGTGCTACCTCTGTGTTAGGCAGGTGGTGCACGTCGCCGTTCTTCGCTGCGGGGAAGTTCTGCCACTCGTCCAGCATGAAGGGCACGATGACATTCTTTTCAATCTTCTTGGCCGTATCAAACTGGCCTTCCAGCATGTCCTTGAACTCTCCCTCCAACTGCTTCAGCAAGGTGTTGGGCACTTGGCCTTCGCCGAGCAATTTCTGGAAGTAGATCTCCCGGGGATTGGGATGGCGCGAAATGGCCTTGTACAGCAAGGGCTGCGTAAAGCGGGGCTCGTCGCCTTCGTTGTGCCCGTACTTGCGGTAGCACAAGAGATCGATGAAGACATCGCGGTGGAAGCGCTGACGGTACTCCATGGCAAAGCGCATGGCATGCACCACGGATTCCACATCGTCGCCGTTCACGTGAAGTACAGGCGCCAAAACCACTTTGGCCACATCGGTACAGTACGTGGAGGAACGAGCGTCCATATAGTTGGTGGTAAATCCCACCTGGTTGTTGATTACGACGTGGATGGTGCCCCCCGTGGAATAGCCTGTCAGGCGCTCCATTTGCAGGGTCTCATAGACCACGCCTTGCCCGGCTACGGCCGCATCTCCATGGATGAGGATGGGCAATACTTTGTCGAAGTTTCCCGAATAACTGCCTTTACATTTTGCCCGCGCAATGCCCACCACTATCGGGTCGACCGCCTCTAAATGCGATGGGTTGGGAGCAATATTCATCTTGACCTTTTTCTGATTGGCCAAAGTCCGCTCCGTCGTATAACCCAAATGGTATTTCACGTCGCCATCAAAGTCGTCTTCCGCAAATTCCTTTCCCTCAAATTCGGAGAAAATCTGCGAAGCCGGCTTCCCAAACAAGTTGGTCAGGACATTTAACCGGCCACGATGGGCCATGCCCAGAACTACTTCTTCTACGCCCAGTTCTGCACCGCGCTGCAGCATAAAGTCAAGACCAGGAATCACCGACTCAGCCCCTTCGATGGAAAAGCGCTTCTGGCCGACAAACTTGGTATTCAAAAAGGATTCAAACGCAACCGCTTCATTGAGCTTGTGCAAAATGTGCCGCTTTTCTGTCTGGCTGAGTGCCGGATAGTTGTCGTTCGGATGGATAAAGGACTGTACCCACTTAATTACCTCAGGCTGGCGCACGTACATGTATTCCACTCCGATAGAGCGGCAGTAAATCGCCTGCAAATGTGCCACAATATCTCGCAGCGGCGCCGGACCAGGCATGCCCACCTCCACCGCGGCTTGGAATACCGTATCCAAATCTCCCTCACTCAAGCGGAAATTTTCCAAGTCCAATGTTGGCAGATAGGCACGACGTTGGCGAACGGGGTTGGTTTGGGTAAAAAGGTGTCCACGAGAGCGGTATCCATTGATCAACTCGAGCACGGAAAACTCCTTGCGAACCTCATCAGGGAGGACTGATTCTGCCTCTAAAATGTCTCCATATCCAGAGCGAGAAAAATCATAGCCCTGAAAAAAAGCCCGCCAAGAGGGCTCTACCCCATCCGGATTCCGGACGTACTCTTGGTAGAGGTCATCAAGAAAAGCGGGATGTGAAGTTCCTAAGAAGGAAAAGCGGTCCATGGAGTCCGTATTTACGTGAGAACAAAATTACGGCAAAAACAACGCCCCTAACCGGATAATTCCTCTAAAAATCAGTGGGATTCAGGCGTGAAGATCAGGCTTTGCGTTGGAAAATCCAATGAGCCAATTCTGCCAAATCCTGGGTGCTACACCCTTCCTGTTGAGCTTGACGCAAGGCTTCCAGTGCCAGGTCAAAATGATATTTCCTTTTGGCCTCGGCATGAGCCAAACTTCCCGATTGAACCATCGCCGTTTTAATGGCCTCAACCTTCTCTGCGCTTCGGTCATTCATCCATTCATTCACCAAGTGCGGTTGCTGGGTAGAAAGATGAATCCATAGGATGGTCTTTTTGTTGGATAGGATATCCCCTCCAACCTGTTTTCCGACCAAAACGGGATCTCCAAAGGCATCCAAGATGTCATCGTGGATCTGAAAGGACGTTCCCAATTCTAATCCAAAGGCATACAGCGCCTTCCCTATGGTCAATGATCCCCCCGCCGCAAGAACTCCCAACTCTAAAGCACAACCCAGTAGAACGCTCGTTTTGTACCGAATCATTTGGATATATTGGCCCTCTTGGACCTCGGGGTCTATTTCAAAATCCATATCCCACTGCTGGCCTTCACAGACTTCCAGTGCCGTTCGATTGAATACCTCCAAGGCCTGGGGCAGGACGGTAGCGGGAAGGCTTCGCAAACTCTCATAGGCCATCACCAAAAGGGCGTCGCCGCTTAGGATGGCCGTATTCAGGCCCCACTGCGTGTGAACCGTAGGCTTGCCACGGCGCACCGGCGCCTCGTCCATGATGTCATCATGAATCAAGGAAAAATTATGAAATCGCTCTACGGCATGCGCTGCCGGTAAAGCGATTTCGGGACGAGCCCCCAAAGCTTCAGCAGCCATCAAGGATAAGACGGGACGTAATCGCTTGCCTCCCATACCTAAAATGTATCGCTGGGGAGCATACAACCGATCAGGTTGGCGATTCCACTCTGGTTCGCTAAATCCGGTTTCTAAACTTTGAAGGAATAGGCGTTGTAATCGTTCGACCGCGGTCATGGCAAAAGAGATTGCAGGTAGGCCCCGTAACCACTTTTCAGAAGGGGGGCGGCCAACGCTTTGAGTTGCTCGGCCTGAATAAAGCCCATGTGGTATGCGACCTCTTCAATGCAGCCCACTTTCAAGCCCTGGCGACGCTCCATGATTTGCACAAACTGGGCCGCCTCCATTAAGCTATCAAAAGTGCCCGTGTCCAGCCAAGCCGTTCCACGGTCCAAAACCCCCACATGCAGAGCGCCTCGTCGCAGATACTCCCGATTGACATCGGTAATCTCATACTCGCCGCGCGCGGAGGGCTTCAGATTGGCCGCAATCTCTACCACTTGATTGTCATAGAAATACAAGCCCGGAACGGCATATTTGCTCTTGGGGTTCGTCGGTTTTTCCTCAATGGAAAGCACTTTCCCCTGTGCATCAAAATCCACCACGCCGTAGCGCTCAGGGTCACTTACCGGATAGGCAAAAACAATCCCGCCTTGAGGATTAATACTCTCCCGCAACAACTCAGGCATTTGGGTCCCATAAAAAATGTTGTCCCCCAATACAAGGGCAACCGAATCCGAGCCGATGAAGTCCTTACCTATGACAAAAGCCTGAGCGAGCCCATTCGGCTCGCGCTGAATGGCAAAAGAAAAAATACATCCGAGTTGGCTTCCATCTCCAAGTAAAGTTTGGAATAATGGAGCATCATGCGGCGTAGTAATAATCAGAACCTCACGTATACCCGCCTGCATCAACGTGCTCAACGGATAATAAATCATGGGCTTGTCGTAGACGGGCATCAATTGCTTGCTCACCGAATGGGTAAGTGGGTGTAAGCGCGTGCCAGAACCTCCAGCGAGAATGATGCCTTTCATTATTCGTCCTCCGCTAAATCAATGAGTATATTCTCCATATCCGAGGCGGACATGACTTTATCCAGTGACATGAGTAAGCTCGGCAATAGAATCAAATTGGAGAACATCGCAAAGACTAAGGTAATGGATACCAATAAGCCAAGGGCTTGCGTGCCCCCAAAACTTGAAGCCAAGAAGATTAAAAACCCCGCAAACAGTACAACACTCGTGTAGAACATGGAGGGACCTGTTTCCCGAATGGCCGAAATTGCTGCCTTGGCAATATTATGGCCATTTCCAACGAGCTCCTGTCTGTAACGCGCGAGATAATGCAACGTGTCGTCCACGCTTATTCCGAATGCGATGGAGAAAATCAAGACCGTGGATGGCTTCACAGGGATGCCAAACCAGCCCATGATTCCCGCCGTCATAAGCAAAGGCAAAAGATTAGGGATAATGGCCACCACCACCATGCGGAAGGTTTTAAACAATGCCGCCATCAAAAGTGAGATAACAAAAATGGCAAGTATTAAGCTGATGGCCAGGTTGTTAATCAAGAATTTTGTAGAGCGCAAGAAAATAATCCCAGCGCCCGTGTATGAGAGGTCATAATTTTCTTTCTCGAAAATAGCGTCCGCCATGGCTTGGATGCGCTGTATGAGGACCAACATCTCAGGCCGGGTAAGATCATCTACCTGAACAGAAACGCGCAATTTTTGGTGAGGATCATCCAAAAACCCATTCGTCAAAAACGCCAAGTCCTTCGTATCCAAGCGCGGCATGGAGGCCGCAATGAGTGTGCGCTCTTGACTATTGGGTAGCGCATAGAACAATGGATCCCCGCCATAGTAGGCTTGACGCCCAAATTTTAAAACATCTACCAAGGATAATGATCGACTCAAGTGATTCATCGTATCCAAAGCAGATTGAAGTTGGTCCACGCGCTTGAGGACTTTTGATTTTTCGGCCCCATTTTCGACCCGAGTATCGATGACAATCTCCAGAGGAATCACGCCTCCCATTTCACGCTCAAAAAATCGCATTTGGGTAATAAGGGGGTCCGTTTCATGGATGTCCGTCGTCAGATTGCCTGTCGTTTGCATCTTGGCCATCCCCACGATTCCAAGGAGCGCAAGGAGAGCAGATCCCACATACACTTTACTCCGATGGCCTTCTGCGGTTTCAACCAACCACTCAATCCAACGAACGAGCCATGCTTGCTTTAAGTGTTTGTAGTGCCTCTCCTTGGGAGCGGACAACCAGGAGTAGAGTACTGGGATGATACTGATACTCATTAGGAATACCATGAAAATATTGATGGATGCAGCCACTCCAAAATGCACCAAAGCCTCCGAAGATGTGAGAATGAATGTCGCAAATCCGAGCGCGGTAGTCGCATTCGTCAGAAACGCCACCCCTCCGATTTTTTTGATGGTGTTCAACAAGGCTGATTGGACATCCTTGTCTTTCGCAAATTCTTGATGGTATTTATTGATGAAGAAGATGCAGTTGGGCACTACAATCACAATCAATAGAGGAGGAAGTAAGGCGCTGAATAGGGTAATCTTATAACTGAGCAGTCCCATGATACCGTAGAGGCCTATGACTCCGACTCCGACTACGGCCAAAGCAATGAGCGCCGCACGCAAACTGCGCAGAAGCAACAACATGATAAACACCGTGACAATGCCCGTGAGGATCAGGAATAAGTTTATCTCCCCTTTAATGCTCCGAGCATTGTTTAGGCGCAAATAAGGCAGACCCGAAATTTGGATTTCAATGCCCGTTCGCCGTTCAAAACGCTTTGTTTCGGTATGAAGGCGATCGAATAAATCAAAGATTAATGCACTGTAGTTTGCTTTGTCCGTGATCGTCACCGCCATCAAGTGGGTCTTATTGTCGCGACTACTCAACAGCCCATGATAAATGGGCAAAGCCTCGTAATGATCGCGAATGGCAAAGGCCTCCTGAGGGCTGCGAACACGACCATTCATGATCGTCCGGGTTTCCATTTGAGCCCCTTCTTCTTCTCCTAAGGAAATATCTACGGCATTGTGTAGCGAGAGTACGCCCACCACTTCCGCTTCATTTTCGAGCCGAGTGGCCATGTCTTGCCACGCGTTGAGGACCGATGGCGTAAAAAACGCATCGTCTTTCGCTGCCAGGACAATAGCATTGCCAGATTCCGTAAAATCCTCGTGGAAGCCCATATATGTGGTGAACACAGAATCCGTCGACGGGAGCATTTTGGCGAACTCGTAGCTGATATCCACGGAACGCCCAAAAAAGGCCATAAAGGCAATGTACAGCGCCCAAAAAGCCAGAACTCCTTTGCGATACTTCAATAAAAAATGGCCAGCGCGATCCCACATAGTTGGCAAAGGTACGATTGGTTGAGATGGTGAAACGACCCGGGTTTGTTCAAGAATTGGCCCCTGCTAACCCTCGTGATCAAATCGCAACAACAAGGGACGACAGGGAGCCGCATCCGAAGCGATTGGTGCGACGAAAAGCTGCATTTTCCATAGCCCATCCGATACTTCCGACGGGACATAAATCAACTCGGAAATTGTCGCCTGGGTTCGCGCTCTCGGTCCCGCTATGGTTTGACCCGGATCGACGCACCAAAAAGTTCGATGGCAGGCCAGAGCGCCTCCATCCTCCTCTCGGTCAACCGAAGGAAGGTCAACTAGCCAATGCAGGATCCCTGCGTCTGCGAGAGCAGACCCCACCTCTGGGGAAAAATAAGGTGCGTCCGTTTGGGAATAATTTCGGGTGCGCTTAGACGCATCATTTGGGAGCGTTCGAACGATTAAAGCCGTCGCGCCTTGCCATCCGCCCAAATGGTTGATGGCTGTAGACAGGGCCTCCCATGAGATCACAAGACCATGCGTTCCCTCGTCCTTCGGAGCTATGGACACCACTAGGGCCGATTGAATCCAAGGCATTTCCACTTTGTGAACCCCATGCTCTCCGGTACATATGTGGCCCAACGTTTCCGTATGACTCCCATGGGCATGGGGGTTCATATGGAGTGTCATGAAATTGACCACTCCTCCCTCCGCAACGGATCCGATCCATGATCCAAGTTGGACGGGGTGGCGCTCCATACCTGGAATATACCAGGCTCGGCCTAACCCCGTTTCTACCGGGAGACTCAAATCATAGGGTCCTTCCACTTTCATCATGATACGAAGTTACCAAGGTCCTCAGCCGCTGCAAAGCCCTGTGACGCAATCGTATCTAACCAGAGTAATCCTTCGTCACTTAAAACCCACCCATCGTCGGTACTCTGCATCCATCCTTTTTGAACAAATTCCAGCCACCGCTTATCAAGCTCCGCAGAATAGGCCCCCATATCCGTCCGAGAAAGACCTTCCATCCGGCGCAAGCTCGTCATGATACGTTCATTCGTTCGTTCTATGGCCGTTACATGTTCCTTTTCATGAGCTTCATCCTGGTTGTTCTTGACCTGAGGATCCTGCCAAGCGCGGATATAGCGCAGATTATGGGAAACATTCCACCTTCGTTCCGAGGTCCCATCAAAAGAATGAGCCCCGGGGCCGATGCCCATATATGCCTCTCCAGACCAGTAAGCACTATTGTGCTGGGCTCGCATGCCCGGCATGGCTGCGTTGCTCAGTTCATAGGGCTCCCATCCGTTTTGGCGAAGTATCTGGCGCACCCATAAAAAGTCCTCTGTGGCACGCTCATCTTTGGGGGCGGCGCTTTGTCCTTTTTTAATTTGATGATGGAGAGCCGTTTTTTCCTCCACTGTCAAGGCATACATCGACATGTGGGGGAGACCCATGTCCAAAGCTTGCCCCACATTGTCTTGCCATTCTCCCAAATGGGTCTCCGGTAACCCATAAATTAAATCGACGGTGATATTCTCAAATCCAGCATCTTGGGCGCGTTTAACTGCATCGCGCGCTTGCTGCCCCGTGTGAGCGCGGTTCATCCAAGCGAGGCGTTGATCCACAAAACTTTGGATTCCAATACTCAAACGATTTACCCCGACCTCCTTCCATACTCGAAGATTTTGGGGTGAAACATCTTCTGGATTGGCCTCTAATGTAAATTCTCCTGAACCCACAAGCGGCGCATGACGGCGAAGATGGTCTGCCAGGTGACGGACGAGAGGGATTGGCAAAATAGATGGAGTTCCCCCTCCCCAGTACCATGTATTCATAGGGAGTGGTTCTGGCCATCGATGTGCTAATTCTCGTTCCATCGCGTTCACCATGGCGGCCTGGGTGCCCAGCTGTGTGGAGAAATGGAAATCGCAATAATGGCATGCCTGCCTACAATACGGGACGTGGAGGTATAATCCTGCCATCAACTAGGTAGTTCAATTCGAAATGTACTTCCTTCTCCAGGCTTGGAACGCAAGACAAAAAGCCGACCCCGATGCCCTGATTCCACGATGCGCTTAGCAAGCGATAATCCCAGTCCCCATCCGCGAGTCTTGGTAGTAAATCCAGGGCGAAAAATGGCTCTGCGCGTTCTGGCGTTCATCCCCCGACCCGTATCGCTCACGTCGACATATACTTTACTTCCTTGGTGAATGGCGGTGATGGTTACCTGACCCCTGCCGTCCATTGCATCCATCGCATTGCGCAAGAGGTTTTCTATCACCCAGCCCAAAAGCACCGGCTGCATAGGAACCTCAGGAAGGCTTTTGGGAAGATCTAATTGTAGATGGATTTCCCCGGGACTTCGCCGCTGTAGGTAATCTATTGTATGATGGAGCAGTTCCGAGAGATTTCCTGCCTGGCCTTTGCCTTCAATACCAATCTTCGAAAACCGGTCTGCTACCGTCTGCAATCGGGCCAAATCCTTCTTTATTTCCGTCAAGGCCGCAGGGGAAGCTCCTTCTTCTTCTAAAAGCGTTGTCCAGCCATACAAGGCAGAAAGAGGTGTTCCTAGTTGGTGGGCGGTCTCCCGGGCCATCCCTGTCCAAACACGATCTTGTTCGGCCTTTCGCGCCCGACTAAAACCGAAATAAGCCAGAATGATATAGGCCGCGATAATGCCTAGTAAAAATCGAGGATAGGCACGCAAACGACGAATATTGACCGATTCATTTCGGTAAATAAATTGCTCAACCCCCGGCATGAGCTGGACCTTAATGGGATCGGCATACGCCATCATACGCTGGAGTTCCCTTTCGACCCCTAGGCTCGTCGTGTCCGGGCCCATCAAATTGCGGTGGTTCAGAATAACCCCATGGGCATCAGTCAGAATCAAAGGAATCGTTGTATTCAATTCTATGATTCGTGTCGCGAGGGTTAAATCCGCCTCGGGATCACTCTGAACGATGCTCTCAACGGCTTCGGCCCAAAGTTCCACCCGGCGCTCTTCTTCTGCGCGCAAATGCCTGGCAAATTGCTCCGTATACCAAAGCGTAAGCAAACCAATCGCGGCAGCCGAAAGGAATAATCCACCCTTCCAAAGGTTTTTCATTTGGTAGACGTCAAAAATGGCCATGGAAGCGAAGGTACAGGGTCTTTTTCATCTTATTTTGAACACTGGCTCGTTTTTTGAGTTGCGGAGATGTCCCACTTTTGCACCATACATGCGTAGCTCTCTCTTCCTATTCTTCCCTCTGGTCATTTTTATTGTCCTGGATATCCTCGCCTTTCAGACATTCAAGGCCTTGGATTTGGGCAAAATATTTGGCCGAATCTATTGGCTAGTTCACGGCCTGGGTTACGCCTACATCCTTTTGGCCTTTTTCCAATTCGATCCGCAAGCCAATCCGGCAGAGCTTCGACAGGGCATGCAGGGGTTCATGATCTATGCTATCGCACTTTATGTGCCAAAACTCTTTCCCATTTCCGTCGGATTACTCGAAGATGTATTCCGCAGCGGAAAATTTGTTGTCGGCCAAGGCTGGTCAAGTCGTCGTCAATTCGTTGCCACCTTGGGATGGGGGCTCGCGGCGATTCCCTTTTTGGGCATTCTACATGGCGTTTTTCGCGGGCGCTTTAAATACCGTGTTTTGACCAATCGTGTAGTCATTCCGGGACTCCCCAAAGCCTTTCACGGTTTTCGTATCGTCCAAATCAGCGACATACACAGTGGAAGCTTTAGCGACCCAGATGAGGTCCGCCGTGGTGTGGATATGGTTGTCGCCCAGCAAGCCGACGCAGTCGTCTTTACAGGAGACCTCGTTAATAACGTCGCAGAAGAGATGAACCCATGGATAGATCTATTTAAACAAATCCAAGCCCCGTTCGGCGTATTCTCTATTCTCGGAAACCATGATTACGGGGACTATTGGCGTTGGCCCAGTGCCCAGTCCAAAAAAGATAATTTTCAAGCTCTCTGCGAGCAACATGCGTCCCTAGGTTGGGATTTGCTCCGAAATGAACACCGCTTGATCCAAAAAGATGGCGAAACCCTGGAACTCGTTGGGATAGAAAACTGGGGCAAGCCTCCCTTCCCTCAATACGGTGACTTGAACAAGGCCCTTGCGGGGCTCCCTCTCGAAACGCCCAAAATTTTACTGAGTCACGATCCATCCCATTATGATGTCCAAGTGGTGAATCATCCCGCAAACATCGCCTTGACGCTCAGCGGCCATACCCATGGGATGCAATTTGGCATTGAAATTCCTGGATGGTTCAAGTGGAGCCCAGTGAAGTTCAAGTATGCCAAATGGGC
>DNWN01000158.1:12077-12926 GCA_003507115.1 Cryomorphaceae bacterium
GGGATTTGGCCAGAAGTGACGGTCCATGAGTTGCATTCCGTCTAACCGGCAATTTTTTACCTTTCCCCTATGAAAAATGTTTTCCTCAAGCCCGCATTAGCCCTCTTCTATCTGGCGTTGGTGTCCTATCCCGCCTTTACCAATAAAAATGGGCCCCCTGCGGGCAAATCCGGCTCTCCTATGAGTAATGGCCAGACCTGCTACAGTTGCCACTCCGGCCCTTCTGTGACGACCCAAGGGGTGAGCATTACCTCGGACATTCCATCTGACGGCTACCTAGACAACACCACCTACACCATTACGGTGACCTCAGATGCAGGTACTGCGGGCATGGCCCGGGCGGGCTTCGAGGCTTCCGTGGAAAAAGTGGGCAGCCATCAAGGCAGCCTCACGGCGGGATCGGGGACCCAATTGACCCAGACAAATTATGTGACGCAAACCAGCTCTTCCTATACTCCCACGAACGGAGTTATGTCGTGGAGCTTTGCATGGAATAGCGGAACGGGTTCTGACAGCGTGACCGTGTATGCCTCCGGCCTTTTTGCCAATGGAAATAACCAAAATTCCGGAGATGCCTTAGTCACCTCGGCGGTCGAATTCAAGAAGAGCCACGTGAGCATAGATGAAACTACCTCGTTGATCGGTTTGACGGCGACCCCCAACCCCGTACAAAATGTACTCCGTTTGGCTGCCCCAGAAGCTCGCGGAACGGGCCGCCTAAACGTAGTCGACGCCCTGGGCCGAATCATCTTGGATAGCCCATGGATTCCAGCAGATGCCTCTGGTCGTTTACTGGATGTAAGCACATGGCCTACAGGTATTTATACTGCAAATATTCTCTTGTCTACG